>JALYHG010000142.1 GCA_030776725.1 Actinomycetota bacterium | reverse complement strand
GACGGGCGGGGCGCCGCTCGGTGACTTGGTCGGCGACGAGAGAGGGCCGGTGGTCGGCTTGCGCCTCGCCGCAGGCTCCGGCCGCTCGTGGGCCGGTTCCGTGGTGACTTGCGGTGGGACAGGGGTTGCGCCACGCGCCTGGCCGTCGCACCGCGGCTCGTTGAGCAGCGCCGGAGTCGGTCGGGGCGACAGTGAGATGGACTGTTGCACCGCGCTCGCGGCACGGGGCGGCATGGGCGCCTCCGACGTCTCGTGGTGCGGGACGGAGACAGCGGGCGTGCCCGGTGTCAGCGACGTCCGGGGCGACGTCCGGTGTGCTCCCTCGCGCCGGCGCTTCAGCGGACCTCCGCAGGGTGCGCTCGGCCATAGGGGAGGCTACCAGCCGGACCTCCCCGATGCCGGGCAGTGGCACGAGCGGCCGAAGGCACGTTCGGGGGCGAGGACCCTCAGAAGCGACGCATGTGGACGTTGAGCAAGAGCCCCACCAGCAGGAACGAGCTGATCAGCGACGTTCCGCCGTAGCTGACGAACGGCAGCGGGATCCCCGTCACCGGCGTGATCCCGATCGTCATACCGACGTTGACGAACATCTGGATGGACAGCACCGCGACCGCACCGGCCGCCGCAAGACGACCGAACGTGTCCTTGGCCAGAGCGGTGATCCGCACGCCACGCCACAGCAGGATGGCGAACAGGCCGAGGACCACTGTGGCGCCGAGGAACCCGAACTCCTCGCCGACCACGGTGAAGATGAAGTCGTTGTGGTTCTCGGGGACGTAGGACAGGTTGGTCTGGGTGCCCTTGAGGAAGCCCCGCCCGGCGAAGCCCCCCGACCCGACCGCGATCATCGACTGGTTGGTGTTGTACAGCGTGGTCCTGGCCAGCTCGCTGTTGCCGACGTCCAGGAAGGAGGTCAGCCGCGCGATCTGGTAGTCGGCCAGCATCCCGGCCTTGAGGACCAGGGCCACCCCCAGCGCCGCAGTGACCAGCAGCCCAACCAGGTACCGCGCTCGGGTCCCGACGACCAGGAGGATGATGAACGCGATCCATGGGAACACCAGGGCGGTCCCGAAGTCCGGCTGCAGCAGGATCAGTCCCGTGGGGACCGCGACCAGGCCGACGGCCGCCAGGATCGCCGCGAGGTCGGGCTCGGCCTTGCGTTCGTGTAGCAGCGCAGCCAACGCGACGACGAGCGCCACCTTGGCCAACTCGGACGGCTGCAGCTGGAACCCTCCGAGGTCGAGCCAACTCTGGGATCCGTGCACGGCCTTGCCCAACGGCGTCAGGACGACCAACAGGAGGAAGATCGCACCGGCGTACAGCAACGGTGCGTACGCCCGCACGTAGCGGTAGTCGAAGACTGCCGTGGCGATCATCACCGCGACGGCGATCCCCAGCGCCACGGCCTGCTTGTTCGCCAGTGACGCCGGCGGCAGCCCCGCCAACTCCAGCCGGTGGTACGTCGCGCTGTAGATCATCGCGATGCCGATGCTGCTGAGCAGCATCGCCGCCAGGACGAGCACCGCGTCGAGATGGCGGGCCGGGGAGTAGGCGTCCATCCAGCTCGCCTGGATGCGCTCACGCACCAGCCGCTCGTTGCGGTCGGCGCCGTAGTAGCCGACGTCCATCAGGCGAGATCCTCCTCGGGTCCAGCGGCGTCAGCGGCCGTGAACCCAGCTTCGTGTGCGGCGTCGTGACCCACGTGTCAGTCCGTCGCGACGCCAGCGCGGAAGGGGGTCACCGGCAGATCGAAGGCGGCTTCGAGGATGCGTCGGGCGATCGGAGCGGCCGTCTGTGACCCCCCACCGCCCTCCTCGACCGCCACGACGACCACGTACCGGGGGGCGTTGGCCGGTGCGTAGGCGACGAACCACGCCGACGGCAGCTTCCCCCCGACCTCGGCGGTGCCGGTCTTCCCGGCCACGGGGATCTGATCGAGGGGGAACGGGTTGCCGCCGCTGCGGAACGCGTAGTTGGCGGTACCGCGCGGTTCTCGCACGACCATCTCGAGACCTCTCCGGATCGCCTGCAGGTGCCCCGGTGCGAAGGCGACCTCGGACACCGTCTCCGGCTCGTACCGCCACAGCGTCTCTTTCCCGTCGGGCGAGCGGACCTCCAGGCCCAGGTGCGGGCGCCACACCTTCCCACCGTTGGCGACCGCCCCGAACGCGGTGGCGAGCTGCAGCGGGGTGGTCAGCACGTCGCCCTGCCCGATCGACATGTTGACGGCGTCGCCACCGCGCCAGATGTTCCCCTCCTTGCACAGTTCGGAGTACAAGCGGTGCGCGTACTCCCCGGGGGGCAACTCCTGCGCTTTGCGGCAGTAGGTGTCGCGCATCTCCTCCCAGTAACTCTGCTTCCACTCCCGCCCCGGGACCCGACCGGGACGTTCGCCGGGCAGGTCGATGCCGACCCGGTCCCCGAAGCCGAACTGCCGGGCCGTGGCCTGGTAGCGCTCGTCGACGGGTTGACCGGCTTTCTTCTGCTGTTCCTCCGCGCGCCACTGGTCGTACGACAGTTCGTAGAAGAACGTGTCGCAGGAGCGCATCAGCGCCCGGGCGACGTCCATCGTCCCATCGTGCCGCGGGTACCAGTTGCGCTTGCCCCATCCCCACCTCGGTGGGCACGGCAGCGTGGACTGGGGGGTGATCTGACCCGCCTGGAGTGCCGCCTCCGCCGAGACGATCTTCCACGTCGACCCTGGCGGGTACTCGCCCTGGATCGCACGGTTCAGGATCGGCAGGCCGTTGTCCTTGTCGTGGAGACGGTCGAACGCCTGCGCGTCGATCCCGCCGACGAACAGGCCGGGGTCGTACGTCGGCCACGACGCCATGGCGATGACCTCGCCGTTGCGCGGATCGAGGACGACCGCTGACCCGGCGACCGACTTCAGGTGCTGGCCGCTCTGGCGGTGCATCTGAGCGCGGCTCGCAACGATCCCCTCCTCGAGCACGCGCTCGACCTCACGTTGCAGCTCGAGGTCCAGGGTGGTGACCAGCTCGTTACCGGGGATGGGAGCGCGCTGCGCCAGCGTCCCCAGCGTGACCCCTCGCGCGTTCACCTCGAGTTGCTGCAGTCCCTCCACCCCGCGGAGGTGCTCCTCGTAGGCCGCCTCCACGCCCGACTTGCCCACGAGATCACCCAGTCGGTACCCGCTGAAGCGCTCCGCCGCCAGCTGCTCCTCGCTGATCTCGCCCAGGTAGCCCACCACGTGCGCCGCCGTGGTCGCCTGCGGGTACACCCGCACGGGGAGGGTCTCGGCGTCCACCCCCGCGAAGTGCTCCTGGCGCTCCTTGATCTGGAAGATGACTTCCGGGGCGACGTCCTTCTTGATCGGGGTCGGGCGGAACGGCGAGTACTTCCGGTTGGTGATGGCCTCGACGATCTCGTCGGGCGTCATATCCAGCAGGGCGCTCAGGCGTGAGATCACGAGCTCGGCTTCGTGGTCGCGCGGCTCTCCGTCGCCGTCCACGAGTCGGTTGCGGTTGGCGCTGACGGTCAGAGCAGGACGGTTCTTCACCAGAGGCTCGCCATCGCGGTCGAGGACGCGACCGCGCGGCGCAGCGGTGATCACCCAGCGCACCCGGTTACTGTCGGCCAGTTCGACGTAGCGGTCGCCAGCGAGCACCTGCAGGAACCACAGCCGCGAGAACAGCGCCGCGAACATCCCCGCAACCACGAGGGTCAGCAGGGTCAGACGGAGGGTCGCCGACGACGACTCGTGCTGGGCCATGGTGGCTCTTCGGACGGGGCGTCGCGTCACAGAGATCGGTGGAACGCTACCACCGCTCCCCGCCGGCGGCGCCGCACAGCCTCGGGTCGCCGGTCAAAGTGCCACGCGCTCGCGTGGGAAGCGGCTCGACAACGCGCTCACCACCGCCACGACGGGCGGGGTCAACATCGTGTTGTACAGCCCGACCAGCAGCGAGGCCTGCGCGACCAGCGCCACGGTGTAGTGCGGATCGCCGAGGAGCCGCGACAGCAGGCCGTACCCGGCGGTGGCCACGATCGCACTGACGAACGCCACCGCCAGGGGAGCGGTGATCGAGGCCGGCGCCAGGTAGGGCCGGACGACGCCGACCGCGTACCCGACCCCGGTGAACACGACGGCGGACAGGCCCAGTGCCGACTGCACGAGCAGCAGGTCGTTGAGCAGCCCGGCGGCGAAACCGAGGACCACACCGGTGACCGGGCCGTCGCGGAAGGCGAACAGCGCGGTGACCAGCAGCAGCAGGTCCGGGCGGTAGCCGGCGATCGACAGATGCGGCAGGACGGTCGTCTGCAGCAGTGCCGCGGAGAACAGCAGCAGGCCGGTCACGGCGACGCGGATCACGCGGTTGACCCTCCCAGGCGGCCGATCAGGCGGATCACGGTGTGGGCCCCTGGGTCGGGTCGAGCGTGGGCGTTTCGGTCGGCGTGGCCATGGGCGTGGGAGGGCTGGTGGACTGGGTTCCGGGGGTCGGCACGGGCAGCGGGTCGGGCGGTGGCGCTCGCAGGATCACCAGCACCGTGGTCAGGCGGGTGAAGTCCACGTACGGCGTCACGTCGACGGTGAGGGTCAGTGCCGGGATCTCCGGCGGCTCGGACGACACGGCACCGATCACGATGCCGTCCGGGAACGTCGCGTTGCTGTAGCTGGACGTGACGACCTCGTGGCCGACCTCCACCTCGGCCTCGGGGTTGAGCAGCTCCAGCTTCATCGGCTCGGTGTCCCTGCCCTCGACCAACCCGTGCTCCCCGGTGGCTGCGATACGCGCGGCGGCGGAGAAGTTCTGGTCGATCGCCAGCAGGACGCGGGACGCGCTCGGAGCCACCTGCACGACCCGACCGACCAGTCCGTCACCGTTGATGACGGTCATGTCACGGGTGATCCCGTCCCGGCTGCCCACGTCGATCGTGATGGTCCACTCGGCGATGTTCGACGGTGCCAGGGCGATGACCCGGGCGGCGGCGAACCGGAACTCGTCGCTATGAGCCGTCAGCCGGTCGCGCATGTCGAGCAGGTCCTGAAGGGCGCGGTTCTCGCGCGCGACGTCGTCGTACGCCCCGCGCCGGTCACGCAGCTGCTCGACCTCGGCCCGCAGGCGGGCGTTCTCCTGCCGCAGTTCCAGCAGGTCACCGACCCCGGCGACCACTCCGCCGATCGGGCGGACGACGGTCGCCAGTCCATCCTGGACCGGTGCGAACACCGCCGCGAGCCCGTCGCGCACGTGCGCCAGCGGCCCGCTCTGGCCCGCGCGCTCGTCGACCGTGATGAGCACGAGCGAGACGAGCGTCAGGACCGCGAGTAGGATGCGGGCGCGGTGACGATCGAACATTCGAAGGGTCCTACAGGAGTCGGACCACCGGACGGGTCAGTGACGGGAGCTGGAGATCAGGACCTTCTTCAGCGCCTCGAACTCCTCCAGGCACTTCCCGGAGCCGATCGCCACGGACGTGAGCGGGTTGTCGGTGACGTGGATCGGCATGCCGGTCTCGTGCTTGAGCCGCTCGTCGAGGCCCTTCAGCAGCGCGCCGCCGCCCGTCAGCACGATCCCCTTGTCCATGATGTCGGCAGCGAGTTCGGGCGGGGTGCGGTCGAGGGTGTTCTTGACCGCGTCGATCACGGCGTTGACCGGCTCCTCGATGGCCTTCCGGATCTCCTCGGCGGACACGATGATCGTCTTCGGCAGGCCGGACACCAGATCGCGGCCGCGGATCTCGGCATGCGGCTCGTCCGACAGGGGGAAGGCCGAACCGATCGCCATCTTGATCTCCTCGGCGGTCCGCTCGCCGAGCATCAGGGAGTACTCCTTCTTGATGTAGGAGATGATCGCGTCGTCCAGCTCGTCGCCGCCGATGCGGATCGACTGGCTGGTCACGATGCCCCCCAGGGAGATGACCGCCACCTCGCTCGTCCCGCCGCCGATGTCCACCACCATGTTCCCCGCGGGTTCGTGGACGGGGAGCCCAGCCCCGATGGCCGCGGCCATCGGCTCCTCGATGATGTACGCCGAGCGGGCGCCGGCCTGGATGGTGGCCTCCTCCACGGCGCGCTGCTCCACCCCCGTGATACCGGACGGGACGCAGACCACCACCCGTGGCTTGGCGAGGAAACGGCGGCGGTGCACCGCCTGGATGAAGTAACGCAGCATCTTCTCGGTGACGTCGAAGTCGGCGATCACCCCGTCCTTCAGCGGCCGGATCGCCACGATGTGACCGGGCGTGCGGCCGATCATCCGCTTGGCCTCGGAACCCACGGCCAGGATCGCGCCGTTCTTGGTATTGATCGCCACCACCGACGGCTCGTCGAGGACGATGCCGCGCGCGCGGACGTACACCAGCGTGTTGGCGGTCCCCAGATCGACGGCCATGTCACGTCCGAGGACCTGCAAGCTCTGCGGGATGTTGGCCACGGCGGTACCTGAGGGTCGCTGGGATGGACGCCACCGACGGGCGCCACCGACGGGCGCCACCCACCGTCGGCGGGCGGAGCCTACCAGCGACACCGCTGCGCCACCGAACGGTACTCGATGCGGCCGGCGTCGCGGTACGGTCTCGTCGTGGATACCGACCCGACGACCCGGGGGCTGGCCTACCTCGAGCACCTCACGGCACGGGACCTGGCGCTCCTCGCTGCCGCAGCGCCGGGCACGGACGCCAGCGACCTGCGCCGGCGACCCCAGCAGGTCGAGGACCTGCTGGCAAGCGAGCCGGTGTTCGAAGCGGTCCTCGCCCAGCCTGCCGACCCGGTCGACGACGTGCTCCGCGCGTCACCGTTCCTGGTGTTCGGGGTGGCGGTGGCGCGAGCGTGGCGCGACATGGCGACCGTGCGCTACGTCCAGGAGTGGGTCGGCCCGCGGCAACGGCTCCCGGTGTTCGCCAGCGACGAGCTGCGCGCGCTCCTCGACCGCCCCGGGATGCGGCTGTTCCTCACCGAGCTGCTGGCGTCCTACACCCACGTCGCCAGCGGCGCGCTGACCGTCCGCACCCGTCACGGCCTGCGCCGACGCCGGTACAACGAGCTCGACCCGGTGAGGTTGGCGGGACTGCTGGACGTCCTACCCGACGAGACCCACGTGGGGGTGTACCGCAGGCTCGGCGATGTCGCGCTGTTCCTGACCGGGGTGTTCCCCGACCACACCGCGCGCCGCGGCCTGGCCCCGCTGGACATCGAACGACTCGCCCGCTCCGTCGGCCCGACCGGTGACCCCGCGCAGGCCGCTGAGCGGCTGTTCACGGCGCTCGCGGCCCGGGGCGCCGTCGGGCTACTGGAGGACCTCGGCGCGCGCTGGTACCGGCAGGCGGTGCGGACAGCGAGGTCGGCGTCCGCGGCCGTCGCGCTGCTCGAGACGGCCGCTGAACACTTCGGGGACGCTCGTCGCGTCCTCAACCACGTCACCGACCACTACCTGTTCCCGCTTCGCACCCGGTGGTTCCCGTCGGCCAGCTGAGCCCCGATCAGTCACAGCAGCCCCCGCCGCGCCAGGCTGACCCAACGAGCGCCGCCCACCACCAGGTGGTCGAGCACGTCGATCCCGACCACCTCGCCGGCCCGCACGATCCGGCGGGTGACCAGCTCGTCATCACGGCTCGGCTCAGGGTCGCCGGACGGGTGGTTGTGAGCGAGGACCAGGGCGGCAGCGTTGGCCAGGAGCGCGTCGCGCAGGATCTCCCTCGGTCGCATGAAGGTGTGGTCGACGCTGCCGACGCTGACGGTCACGACCGACAGGATCCGGTGCTTGGTGTCCAGCAGCGTCGCGACGCAGTGCTCACGGTCGCGACCGGCCAGCTCGCCGAGGACGATCCGGGCGGCATCCTCGGGTGACGTGACCTGGGTCCGCTCGTCGATATCGGCGAGTCGTGCATGCCGAGACGCCTCCGCCGCGCAACGGAGGCAGTCGCCGTTCGCAGCTGGTCGATCGTCGGCGAGCCTCAGCATCCCGGCGTCGGGCCCGGTGGTCCACGTCATCGAGCGCGGTCTCAGCGAGGTGCTCCTTCCCGGCGTCGCACCGTCGCGGTCGGCTCGGGCCCCGGCAACAGCGGCGGGGGTGACCTGTGGAAACCGCGGGCGGTCCGGCGATGCGACGACCACAGCGTTGGCTGCGCTGTCAGTCGTCAGACGACTCGGGGAAGAACAGAGCCAGCTCGCGTTCTGCGCTCTGCGCCGCGTCCGACCCGTGGACGATGTTCTCCCCGATGCTGGTGGCGAAGTCGCCCCGGATCGATCCGGGTGCCGCCTCCAGGGGGTGTGTCGCGCCCATCAACTGACGCAGCCCCCGGACGGCGTCCTCGCCCTCGACGCACATGGCGACGAGCGGCCCGGACGTGATGAAGGTCACCAGCTCGGAGAAGAACGGCTTGTCGGCATGCTCGGCGTAGTGCTCCTCGGCGGTTCCCCGATCGAGGATGCGCAGCTGCAGCGCCCGGATCGTGTACCCCTTGGCCTCGATCCGGCGTATCACCTCACCGATCAGCCCCCGCTGGACGCCGTCGGGCTTGATCAGGACCAGCGTCTGCTCCACCACGCATGTTTCCTCGTGCCGGCCACCGTTGTGGGGAGGTTCGCAGGCGAGGCCGCTGGGGGCAACCTCGAGCGGGCGTGCGCCGTGTCCGTGGCCGGGCGCGGCCACCGCGCGAGGCACCGACGGTTCCGTCGCTCGGTTCGGTGACCTTGCTACGGTCCCGCGCTCGCGACGCGAAGATGACCGCAGCGACCGGCGCATCGACGCGTCGGACGGTCCGATACGGAGAGCCACTGCTGGCGCTCGCCACGCCCCGCCCGGTGCGTGGCCTGGCCCGAACGGTCGCACTACTCTCCGCGATGCTGGCCCTACTCGTCGGCGTTCCCGCCCCGGCGGTCGCTGACCTCGACGCCGGCGCCGAGGGTGACTTCGTCGGGCGGGTCAACGCCGAGCGCAGCCGGCGGGGGCTGCCTGCGCTGGCGGTCCGTGGGGACCTACGCGACGTGGCCCGCCGACACAGCAAGCGCATGGCTGATCAGGGCAAGGCTTCACACAACGGCGCGATCAGCAGCCAGGTCTGCTGCTGGCGATCCCTGGGCGAGAACGTCGGGCGTGGACCGGACGTGGGCACCGTCCACAACGCCTTCATGGCGTCGTCGAGCCACCGCGCGAACATCCTGTCTCGGGCGTTCCTCGAGGTCGGCGTCGGCGTGGAAAGTCGTGGCGGGACCTTGTGGGTGACGCAGGTCTTCCGCGAGCCCGACAGCGCGCCACCACCACGCGAGACCGCCCCACCGCCACCACCGCGCGAGACCGCTCCACCGCCGCCTCCGCCTCCGCCTCCGCCGCCACCGCCAGCACCACCGCCTCCGCCACCGCCACCGCCCCCTCCAGATGGCAACCTCCAACGACAGCCGGCGACGCAGGCGTCGAAGCCGAAGCCGAAGCCGGCCACCCGGGCTCCCGCTCGGCAGGCCGCGCAGACAGCCCCGTCGCGACCACACACGCCGGCTCCGGAGCAGGCGGTGCCGCGTGCCCACCCGCCTCCGCCTGCGCCTGAACCGCCGTGTCCGGACAGGGCCAGCGTCCACTTGGCGCTGCTACAGGCCCACGTGACCGAAGAGCCGTTCGGGGATGTCCTGAGCAGCTTCTGCGCCGGTCAGACAACGAGCCCGTAGGCGTCGACGCGCGCAGCGCAGTTCAGTCGGCGTCGGCGGGGACGTAGACGTCACGAGCAGCACCGACCAGGTACAGCGAGCCGGTCACCAACACCGCATCGTCGGGGCCGGCCACGCCGGTGGCCTTCTCGAGCGCTCGCACGAGGGTGCCGCCCGTCTCCACTGCGACGGATGTGTCAGCCCACACCGCCTCCGCGGCGGCCACCAGGTCGGCCATCGGGGTGGCCCGGTCAGACGGCGGCGGCGTCACCACCACGTGGCTGGCCAGGCCACGGAACGGGCGCAGGATGCCGTGGGCGTCCTTGTCGCTCAGGCACCCGACCACGAGGATCACGTCTCGGAACGCGAACGCCTCAACGACGGCTTCGGCGGCACGGGCCGCGCCGGCTGGGTTGTGCGCTCCGTCGAGCAGGACGGTGGGCTGTCGGTGCACGATCTCCAGGCGGCCAGGCACCTCCACGGCAGTGAGCGCCTCGCGCACCACGTCGTCGCCGACCGCCTCCAGGTCACCGAGCAGGGCGTGGACCGCGCCCAGCGCCAGCGCTGCGTTGTCGGCCTGGTGCGCACCGTGCAGCGGCAGCATGACGTCGGCGTACCGGCGACTGGGCGTGCGCAGATCCAGGCTCTGTCCCCCCACAGCGCGGCGTCGGTCGTCCACCGCCACGTCCGTGCCGGCCAGCAACAGGCGGGCGTCGTGCTGCTCGGCGGCTCGCCGGATCACGTCGAACACGGCCGGGTCCTGCTCACCGACGACCACCGTGGCGCCCGACTTGATGATCCCGGCCTTCTCCTGGGCGATCTCCGGGAGGGTCTGACCGAGGATGGGATGGTCGTGGTCGATCGGGGTGATCACCGCGACGTCGCCCCTGATCAGGTTGGTGGCGTCCCAGCTGCCACCCATCCCGACCTCGAACACGCCGACGTCGACCGGGTGATCAGCGAACCACCAGTACGCCATGGCCGTCAGCAGCTCGAAGTAGGTGACCCGTCCGGTCTCACGTGCGTCGACCAGCTCGACCAGTGGGGCGATCGCGTGGTGGACGTGGGCGAAGTCGTCCTTGCTGATCGGTTGGCCCCCCACTCGGATGCGTTCACGGATCGTCTGCAGGTGCGGTGAGGTGTACGTCCCGGCTTGGATGCCCAGCGCCCCCAACAGGGCCGTGACCATGCGCGCGGTCGAGGTCTTGCCGTTGGTGCCGGTGATGTGGATCGACGGGTAGGTGGCTTGCGGATCGCCCAGCAGCTCCGCCAGCGCCGTGATCCGGTCCACGTCGGGGACCATGCGGGTGGGCACCCGCTCCTGGAGGTCGCGGAGTGCGTCCTCGTAGCTCACCGTCCGGCTTCGCTCCCCGCGACGGTCTCCAGCTCGCCGATCTCCGCCTCGACCTGGCCCACGACCCGCAGCCAGTCCTCGAGCTTGGTCCGTTCCCGCTCGACCACCTCGCCCGGGGCCCGTTGCACGAACTGCTCGTTGTCGAGCTTGCGCTGCGCGCGTGCCACCTCTCCGCGGGCGTTGTCGAGCTCCCGGCGTAGCCGCGCGAGTTCCCCGTCCACGTCGATCACACCCGCCAGCGGGATGTACGCCTCTCCGGCCGGGAACACCACACGGGTCGTCCCGGCCGTGTCGCCGGGTTCGGCGGTGACCTCGACGTGTGACAGGCCCGCCAGCGACGAGATCAGCGGTGCCAGGAGCGTCAGCAGCTGTGCCTGGTCGGTGGCCACGGTGGCCGGGAACCGTCGGCTGGGCGGGATGTGGTGATCGGAGCGGAACCGCCGCAGCTCGCTGACCACGTCCTGCAGCACGGCGAACCGCTCCTCGGCGGCGAGGTCGCGCGTCATGCGGGGCGCCGGCCACGACGCGACCATCAGCGACTGCCGGCCACCGGCCGCCCCGGTCAGCGATCGCCACAGCGCCTCGGTCACGAACGGCATGAACGGGTGCAGCAACCGCAACAGGTCATCGAGCACGGCAGCCAGGACCTGCTGGGCGGTGCGTCGCGCGTCGCGATCATCGCCGTAGAGACGGACCTTGCTGGCTTCCAGGTACCAGTCGGCGAGTTCGTCCCAAGCGAACGAGTACAGCCGCTGGGCGGCGCGGGACCACTCGAAGGTTCCCACCGCAGTGGCTGCGTCCACCGTGTTCCTGCAGTGTTCGAGGCGGGACAGGATCCAGCGGTCCTCGAGTGCCAGACGATCGCCGGACGGCAGCTCGCCGGGGATGACATCACCGCCGCCCGGCCGGTCCACGTCGATCGTCTGCAGCGCGAAGCGGGCGGCGTTCCACAGCTTGTTGGAGAACCGGCGGGCGCCCTCCACCCACTCCTCGGCGAGCGGGACGTCCTGCCCGGGGGAGCAGTGCTGGAACAGCGCGAAGCGGAGCGCGTCGGCGCCGTAGCGGTCGATGAAGTCGAGTGGGTCGATGACGTTCCCGAACGACTTCGACATCTTCTTGCCGTGCTCGTCGCGGACCATGCCGTGGTTGTGCACGATGTGGAACGGCACCCGCTCGAGGAAGTGCACGCCCATCATCAGCATCCGGCTGACCCAGAACGTGTTGATGTCGTAACCGGTGACCAGGACCGACGTCGGGTACCAGGTGGCGAGCTCGGGCGTGTCGTCCGGCCATCCGAAGACGGTGAACGGCCACAGCGCTGACGAGAACCACGTGTCGAGGACGTCCTGGTCCTGCACGAGGTTGCCCGCCCCGCAGTGCACGCAGGCGTCGGGGTCGTCGCGGGAGACGGTGACGTGCCCGGCCGGGCAGTACCACGCGGGGATGCGGTGACCCCACCAGATCTGTCGGCTGATGCACCAGTCGTGCAGGTTGCGGAGCCACTCCAGGAAGGGCTTCGTGAACCGCCCGGGGACGAACCTGACCTGCCCGTCGTGAACCGCCGCGATCGCGTCGTCCGCCAGTGGCCCCACCTGCACGAACCACTGCAGCGACAGGCGCGGCTCGACGATCGTTGCGCAGCGTGAGCAGTGACCGACGGCGTGCTCGTGACGTTCCAAGCCAACCAGGAGGCCCTCCCGGTCGAGAGCTTCCTTGACGGCCCGGCGCGCCTCGAAGCGGTCGAGCCCGGCGAACGGCCCGCCCGCCGGCGAGATGCGGCCGTCGTCGGTCATGATGTCGATCATGTCGAGGTCGTGGCGCTCGCCGATCTCGAAGTCGGTCGGGTCGTGCGCCGGGGTGACCTTCACGGCGCCGGTGCCGAACTCGGGATCGACGGCGTCGTCGGCGATGACCGCCAGCTCGCGGTCGAGGAACGGGTGGGTCAGCGTCGTGCCGACCAGGTCGCGGTAACGCTCGTCGTCGGGGTGGACCGCCACGCCCGTGTCGCCGAGCATCGTCTCCGCCCGGGTGGTCGCGACGACGACGCCGGGCCCTCCGTCGCTCGCCGGGTAACGCAGGTGAGCGAGCTCACCCTCGACGTCCTCGTGCTCGACCTCGATGTCCGACAGGGCCGTCAGGCACCGGGGACACCAGTTGATCAGGCGGTCCCCCCGGTAGATCAGCCCCTCCTCGTACAGCCTGACGAAGACCTCCCGGACGGCCTTGGAGCGCGGCTCGTCGAAGGTGAACGCCTCACGATCCCAGTCGCAGGACGCTCCCAGCTGACGGAGCTGGCGCAGGATCACCCCGCCCGACTCCTCGCGCCACTCCCAGACCTGCGCGACGAAGGCGTCGCGTCCGACGTCGTGGCGGGTGAGACCCTCGTCCTCCAGCTGCCGCTCGACGACGTTCTGCGTGGCGATACCGGCGTGGTCGGTGCCGGGCATCCACACGGCGTTGGCGCCCTCCATCCGCTTGCGGCGGATGATCGCGTCCTGGATGGTGTTGTCCAGGGCGTGGCCGATGTGCAGCGAACCGGTCACGTTGGGAGGCGGGATCACGATCGAGAACGGCTCGCCGGGGTCGCCTGGTTCAGCATGGAACAGGCCAGCCCGCTCCCAGTCCTCGTACACGGCCGCCTCGACCTCGGCGGGTGCGTAGGCGCGGCTCGCCGTGACGTCTACAGGCGCAGGGGCGGGGCGGTCGCCGTCGAGTCGTTCACTCATCGCGGGGCAGCGTACCGAGCGTGGTAACGGGTCCCGGGCGCCACCCTGTTCACGCGACGGCTGGGCGCACCCGCGTCACACGGGGGGTCCGGTCGCGATCAGGCGGAGCGCTCAGCCGGCTCGTCGAGGTCGGTCCCGCCGTGGGGCACGAGTGTCGGGTTGACGCGGTCGCGGACGGTACCGGCCGTGATGACGCAGCGGCTGATGTCCTCGCGTGAAGGGAGCTCGTACATCGTGTTGAGCAGGACCTCCTCGAGGATCGCCCGAAGCCCTCGCGCCCCGGTCTGGCGCAGGATCGCCAGGTCGGCGATGGCCTGCAGCGCGTCGTCCTCGAACCGCAGCTCCACCCCGTCGAAGTCGAAGAAGCGCTGGTACTGCCTGGTCAGGGCGTTCTTGGGCTCGACGAGGATGCGCACCAGCGCGTCGACGTCGAGCGGATCCACCGACGACACCACGGGCAGGCGGCCGACGAACTCCGGGATCAGCCCGTACTTGACCAGATCCTCGGGCAGGACCTGTGCGAGCACCGCCCCCAGGTCACGATCGCCGGGGCCGCGGACGTCGGCTCCGAAACCGACACCTTTGCGCCCGATGCGTGACTCGATGATGCGTTCGAGCCCAGCGAACGCCCCGCCGCAGATGAACAGGACGTTGCTCGTGTCGATCTGGATGAACTCCTGGTGGGGATGCTTGCGGCCCCCTTGTGGCGGCACCGACGCCACCGTCCCCTCCAGGATCTTCAGCAGCGCCTGCTGGACACCTTCCCCGGACACATCACGAGTGATCGACGGGTTGTCGCTCTTGCGGGCGATCTTGTCCACCTCGTCGATGTAAATGATCCCCGTCTCGGCCTTCTTGAGGTCGAAGTCGGCCGACTGGATCAGTTTCAGCAGGATGTTCTCGACATCCTCGCCGACGTAACCGGCTTCGGTCAGTGCCGTTGCGTCGGCGATCGCGAACGGGACGTTGAGCATCCGCGCCAGGGTCTGCGCCAACAGGGTCTTCCCCGAACCGGTCGGGCCGAGCAGGAGGATGTTGGACTTGGCCAGCTCGACGTCGTCGCCGGTGGCGGCCCCGACCTGGATCCGCTTGTAGTGGTTGTAGACGGCGACCGCGAGGGTGCGCTTCGCGGCGTCCTGGCCGACCACGTAGTCGTCGAGGAAGGAGAAGATCTCCTTGGGCTTGGGCAGCTGGTCGAGCTTGAGCTCGGACGGCTCCGCTAGCTCCTCTTCGATGATCTCGTTGCACAGATCGATGCACTCATCGCAGATGTAGACCCCCGGACCTGCGATCAGCTTCTTGACCTGCTTCTGCGACTTGCCACAGAAGGAGCACTTCAGTAGGTCGCCGCCCTCCCCGAACTTGGCCATCGCGGCTCCTGCTCCTCCGCTTGACGGATCGGCTTCACAGATCGGCCGCGGTCATCGTACCCGCCACCGTTTGCGGTCGCTGGAAGACCGTCGACGCGGGCCGCCCCCAGGGACGGGTTCAGGACGCCTGGATGACTTCCTGGGTGCTGCGGCTGCTGATGACCTCGTCGATGAGGCCGTACTCCTTGGCGGCGTGGGCATCGAGGACGAAGTCGCGGTCGGTATCCTTCGCGATCCGCTCGGCCGGCTGGCCGGTCTTCTCCGCGAGGATGTGGGTGAGGAGGTCCCGCATCCGCAGGATCTCCTTGGCCTGGATCTCGATGTCGACCGCCTGGCCTTCCGTCCCGCCGTGTGGCTGGTGGAGCAAGACCCGCGAGCGCGGGAGCGCGAAGCGCTTCCCCTTCGCGCCGGCTGCCAGGAGCACCGCGGCCGCCGATGCGGCCTGACCCATGCAGATCGTGGTGACGTCGGGCTTGATGTACTCCATCGTGTCGTAGATGGCGAACAGCGACGTGATCGATCCGCCCGGGGAGTTGATGTACAGCGCGATGTCCTTCTCGGGGTCCTCCGACTCCAGGTGCAGCAGCTGGGCCATCACGAGGTTGGCGATCTCGTCGGTGATCGGCGTTCCCAGGAAGATGATGCGCTCCTTGAGTAGCCGCGAGTAGATGTCGAAGGAGCGCTCGCCCCGGTTGGTCTGCTCCACCACGACCGGTACGAGGTAGTTGAGGACCTCGGACGACACGGCGATCTCCTCCTCGGAACTGCCCCGTCTCGGGGCTGGTGGCGAGCGTACCGCTACTGGTCGGCCACGTCCCTGGCGGCGCCCTCGACGACCACGGCGGGCGACTCCGGGTCGACATCGACCGGCTCTCGCTCGATCTCCTCGGGGGCTTGTTCCCCACCGAGTGACGGGGCGTGGGGCACCACCGACGCGCCGGGGTCGGCGGCCGACGCCTCGGCGGGCTCGCCCAGCAGCTCCCGGCGTAGCTCCTCGGAGGGTTGGCCTTCGATGCGGGCAGCATCCACCAGCAGGTCCAGGGCCTTGCGGCGGATCACGTCGCCGACCAGCGCCCCGATCGTTCCCTGCTCCTGCAGCAGCTGGGCGAGCTGGCTCGGCTCGATGCGGTGGCGGCTGGCGTGGCGCATCAGCTCCGTCTCGAGGTCGTCCGAGTCGACGGTGAGGCCCTCCTGCTCGGCGAGCGCCTCGAGCACCAGCTGCGCCTTCACGGCCTGCGCCGCCTGGTCTTCCAGCTGATCACGGTGGTCGTCGAGGTCGGTGCCGTACATCTCGAGCAGCTGCTCGAGCTCCACCCCGTACTGGTCGGCCTGCCGCTGGAGCTGCTCGAGGCGGCCCTCGACCTCCGCCCGGACCATCGCCTCGGGCAGGGGCACGTCGACCAGTGCGAGGTAGGCCTCCAGGACCCGGCCGCGCAGCTCCTGGCTGGCGTTGGCGTACCGGCGCTGGCGCAGGCTGCGGCGGACGTCGTCCTCGAGGTCGGCCAAGGTGTCGAACTCGGACGCTGTGGCCGCGAAGTCGTCGTCCAGTGCAGGCAGAGTCTTGGCACGGACATCCTTGACCAGGACCCGGAACTCGACCTCCTCGCCGCCGTGCTCCGGGTACGTGTCGGGCAGCTGGTCGGTGTAGTTCAGGATGTGGCCGGTCGCCGCTCCGGCGAGCTCCTCGTCGAGTCGGGGGGTGACACCCCCGGAACCGACCTCGTAGAACGCGTCCTCGGCGGCGGCGCCTTCGATCGGCTCGCCGTCCTTGAAGACCGACAGGTCGATCGTGACGTAGTCGCCGACCGCGGCGGGGCGGTCGACCTCCTCGAGTTCGGCGAACCGCTGACGCATGTCGTCGAGCCGGTCGCGGACCTCCTCGTCGGTGACGTCCCACTCGGGGAAGGTGACCTCGATCCCTTCGTGGTCGGGCAGGTCGATCTGGGGGCGGACCTCGACCGTCGCTTCGAAGGCGCATCCCTCGTCTTCGGTGAAGGTCTGCACGTCGATCTCCGGTGGGGCCACCGGGGCGAGGTGCTCCTCGCGGACCGCCTCGGCGTAGAAGGCCGACAGCGACTCCTCCATCGCGTGCTGGGCGATCACGCCCTTGCCGAGGCGCGCCTCGATCAGGCGGCGCGGAGCCTTGCCCTTGCGGAACCCCCTGATCTCCACCTGCTGCGAGATGTCGCGGGCCGCCTCGTCGAACGCCTTGCTCACGCGCTCGGGCTCGACCTCCACCGTGAGCTTCACGGTCGTGTCGCCGAGTCGCTCCAGGGTGGTCTTCATCGGTGTCGGTCCTCGTGTGGTGCGGGGTGTGGTGCGGGGTGTGGTGCGGGCGCGATGTGGCCCGCCGGTGTCAGCGGGGCAACGTCGTGACGGCCAGTGGCGCTGCGCCTGTGCGGATCCGCGCCCTGGCACGGTACCGGGGCCGGTACGCTCGCGTCCGTGCGGGGCGTGGCGCAGCTTGGCAGCGCGCGTGCTTTGGGAGCACGAGGCCGCCGGTTCGAATCCGGCCGCCCCGACCACACGGTCGCCCCACACGGTCACCCCGCACGGTCACCCCACACGGTGACCGTTGGGGCGGCAAGATGACACCCCGTCATCGTGGGCGCTGTTGGGGGATGATCGAGCTCGTTCAGCGTGGAGCGGCGGACGGGAGTCGAACCCGCGTCATCGCCTTGGAAGGGCGAGGCTCTGCCATTGAGCTACCGCCGCAGGTCGCGTAGCCGCGTGGCCGTCGCAGGGTACGCCTCGGCGGTGCTTGGGACCAGTGTGGCCACCTCCAGACACCGACAACGCAGAGCCCGTTGCCGGGGGCACGACCGCGTCACTACAGTTGCCGCCACCACACAGACACCACGCCACCTGGGATGATATGGCGATCCGGCGGACGACCGCCTCTGCAGGCGCCTTCTGGTCGGTGACGCCGGTCGCTTTGGGTCTGACGATCCCGGTCGTGGCGTTCCTCGCCAAGGAGCTCATCGCCTCGGCGTACCAGATCGTCCGGTACGCCGACGACATCCTCGAGGCGACCTACGGCATCGAGGACTCCGTCGGGGAGTTCGGTCGGCTACAGCAGACACGCGACCTGCTCCGTGAGCTCGCCGAACAGCAGAGGGACGCCCAGACACCGCAGCCAGCACCGCGTCGTGGCGGGCCGGGGCGCAGCGCCGAAGCGGGAGAGTGACGGTGAGACAACACGGAGCGCGGGCCACGGCGATCACCGCCGGTCTGCTCGCCGCGAGCGTCGCGGGTGCGCTGGTAACGATCGCTGGTCTACTGTGGCGGATCCGCAGCAGGCTCGAGGACCTCGACGCAGTGCTCAGACGGATCGCAGGCGGCGCAGCCGTGATCGATCCTGGCGTCCGCGGGGTGAACGATGCTCTCGGCGAGTTGGAGGACGCGCTGGCGGGGCGCTGAGCGCGACGGAGGCACAGCATGGAACGCGTTGATGGGTCGGGGGGTCGAAGGGCTGTGGCCTGGTCCGGTGCGGGCGTGGCGATCGTCGCGATCCTCCTCGCGTACGCCTTGAACCTGACCAAGTCCCTGCGTGACCTGGCGAGGACGATCGAGCACGATCTCGACGCGGTGCGCAGCACCACCGAACCGTTGTGGAAGGTCGGCGACACCAACCGGAGGTTGCGGGCCGTCGTGGAGCAGCTGCATGGCCGCTGAGGCGGAGCGGGCAGCGGTGGTCGCAGCATCCGGTGGCTGGCTCGGCGCGCTCGGTGGCTTGGCCGTCGTCGGGACCGTCGGGGGTCTGCTCGGTGCGATATGGCGGCACGCCAAAGAGCTGGACGCCGAGATGACCGATGTCTGGCTGATGGGCAAGCAGGTCGCCAGCAACACGGCGACCGTGTGGATGCTGGAGGAGACGGCCGCCATCGCCGGCCAGCTCCGTGACGCCCTGCGGAGTAGCCATGGCTGACCGCGGGAGACCAGCCGCTCCTGTCGTGGCAGAAGGCGTCGCGCTGCTCGCGACGGTCGCCCTCAGTCTGGCGCTGCTGACCAGGACGCTGCGCAGCATCGCATCGACCGTGGGGAGGATCACGGCCGGCGTCCGGGCCATCGAGACCCAGCTCACCAACGCCGGCGCGGCCCTGCACCGGCTGAACCGGACCCTGGATGAGGCCGTGGACCCGGCCGACCGCGTCGGCTCCTGATCGCGACGGGCATGCAGCGTCCGGACACGACCTGAAGGGACGGGCCCGACCGTCGGGATGAACCGACCGGGATAGGGTACGACCCTCTCGATCGCGTCCGCCGTAGCGCGGACATGATCAGCCGACGTCGGCGCCGCCGGACCGTTCCGAGCCCTCAGGAAACGAGTGTGCATCACCACGAGTCCGCCTGGCGGGCCAGAGGCGGTCGTCAGCTGTGACGAGCGTGCTGCTCGTGCACGCGGCCGTGGCCGCGGTGGCTCCGGTCCTGGGTCGGAGGCTCGGCCGCGGCACCTTCCTCGTCGCCGCCATCGCCCCGCTCAGCGCGCTGGCGTGGTTGGGTGTCCACGCCCGCGACCTGGTCGCGGGCGTCTCGTTGCACGAGCGCTGGGCCTGGGTCACCGGGCTGGACCTGGCCGTCGACCTCCGCGTCGACGCGTTCGGTGCGCTGATGGTGCTGCTGGTCGCGGGCATCGGAACGTTGGTCTTCGTCTACAGCGCGGAGTACTTCCACGGCACGGCCGACGCGGGGCGTGTGGCGGCCGCGCTGACCGGCTTCGCAGCCGCCATGCTCGGCCTGGTCATGGCCGACCACCTCCTGGTCCTGTACGTGTTCTGGGAGCTGACGTCGCTCACGTCGTACGTGCTCATCGCCGGGGACGGGACGGATGCCGACGCGCGGGAAGCGGCGCAGCACGCACTGTTCGTGACGGTCGTCGGCGGCTTCACCATGCTGGCCGGGTTCGTGGTGCTGGGGCAGGCGGCCGGCACGTACCGCCTGAGCGAACTCAGCGCCGGCGCGGCAGGGCCGGCGACCACCGGGGCGGCGCTGCTGATCCTGGTCGGAGCGTTCACGAAGTCGGCGCAGGCGCCGTTCCACGGGTGGCTGCCCGCAGCGATGGTCGCCCCCACGCCGATCTCCGCCTACCTGCACTCTGCCACCATGGTGAAGGCTGGCGTGTACCTGATCGCCAGGCTCGCTCCCGTCCTGGCGGTGGCTGTCGTGTGGCGGTCGCTGACCGTGGGGATCGGGCTGGCCACCGCAGTGTTCGCCGCGGTCCGCGCACTCCGTCAGGACGACCTCAAGCTCCTCCTGGCCTACGGCACCATCAGCCAGCTGGGACTGATGACGGCGCTCCTGGGTCCCGGCATCCCGGCTCTGTCCTACACCGGTGTGGCCGTCCTGGTCGCGCATGCGTTGTACAAGGCCCCGCTGTTCATGGTGGTGGGGAACATCGACCACGCTGCGGGGAGCCGCAACCTGCGGCGGTTGCGTGGCGTCGCCCGTGCGATGCCGCTGACCGCAGGCGGCGCGGTCCTGGTCGGTGCGTCGATGCTCGGGATCCCGCCGCTGCTCGGGTACGTCGCGCACGAAGCCGTCCTCAAGGAGCTGCTGCACGTCGGCGTGGGGTGGGCGAAGTTCGCCGTCGCCGCGGTCGTGGGGACCTTCGCGCTGACGGTCACCTACAGCCTGCGGTTCCTGCTCGGAGGCCTCACCGACCGCGACCTGGAGCGTGGCCCGGTCGGCGAGGTGACCAGTCCTGAGCACGAAGCCGGATGGTTGTCGCTGACCCCCATCCTGCTGCTCACGGTGGTGTCGGTCGTGGCAGGACTGGGAGCACATGCGGCCGGGGAGGTCGTGTCGATCGCCACGGAATCGCTGGGGTTGGACACCGACGCCGAACTGAAGCTCTGGGCGGGGTTCAACCCCGCGTTGGCGCTGTCGGTGATCGCGATCGCGGCTGGTGTCGCCATGTACGCGGCGACCGGCACGGTCACCGCTGCGCTGCGGCGCCTGCCGCGCCTGCCGGAGGCAGGGGCGGTCTTCCGTGCGGTGGTGGCGGCCACCGTGCGATCTGCGACGCGCGTGACCGCGGTGGTCCAGAACGGCTCGCTCCCGGTGTACGTGGCGATGATCGCGGTGACGGCGGTCGCGGTTCCTTCGGCCGGCCTGTTGACCGGTCCGGCGTGGGAACGCTCGGTGTCGGGGACCGCACCCGCCCTGCAGGTCGTGGTGGCCGCCCCGCTCGTCGCTGCAGCCGTGGGGCTGACGCTGACGCACCGCCGGTTCGTCGCGCTGCTGTTCCTCGGCGCCGTCGGGTACGGCATGGCGGTGCTGTTCCTGCTGCAAGGCGCCCCCGACCTGGCGCTGACCCAGGTGCTGATCGAGACGGTCGCCGTGCTGCTGTTCGTCCTCGTCCTGCGGCACCTCCCGGAGACCTTCACCCCGCCGCGGTGGGCGTTCGGGCGGGTCGGACGGTTCGCCATCTCCGCAGCCGTCGGCCTGTTCGTGATGGCGTTGGCCGTCGTGGCGTCCACGGTCGATCATCCCCCGGGCATCGCCTCCGAGTACCTGGCCCGTGCTCTGCCGGAGGCGGAGGGGAAGAACGTCGTCAACGTCATCCTGGTGGACTTCCGAGCGCTCGACACCCTGGGTGAGATCACCGTGCTCGTCGTCGCGGCGCTGGGGATCGCAGGGATCCTGCGTCACCCGTCGACCGACGAGACGCGGCCCCGGATGCGGCCTCTGTTCCCCGACGAGGAACGTTCCCTGATCGCCGAGACAACCATCCGGGCGATCTACCCGGCGGTGCTCCTCGTCTCGATCTACTTCCTGGTCGCCGGGCACAACCATCCGGGGGGAGGCTTCGTCGGAGGGCTGGTCGCGGGGGCGGCGCTGATCCTCCGCTACGTCGCGCGGGGCCCGCTCGCCGTCCGCAACGCCCTCCCGCTCAGCGCGCCGGGTGTCGTGGCGGTCGGGCTCCTGGTCGCGGTCGGGACCGCGGTCGCCGGCTGGTGGTGGGGCGAGACGTTCCTGGACGCGACCACCTGGGCGTTCACGGCCCCCATCGTCCACCACGTCAAGGTCTCGTCCACGCTGGCCTTCGACGCCGGCGTGTACCTGATCGTGGTCGGGTTCATCGCCAACGCGCTGCAGGCGTTCGGACAGGAGCCGGGCGGGTGATCCTCACACACGCGCTGGTGATCGGGGCGCTGTTCGCGGCCGGCACCTACCTGGTGCTGCAGCGGACCCTGACCCGGGTCGTGATCGGGATCGCTGTGCTCAGCCACGGTGCGAACCTGCTCCTGCTCCTGGCCGGTGGCGCCCCCGGCAGCCCTCCGCTGGTCGAGGTCGCACCGGGCTCGTCGCCGCTCGACGACGCCACGGCCGCGACCGCCCAGGTCAGCGACCCGCTCCCCCAGGCGCTGGCGCTCACCGCGATCGTCATCACGTTCGGGGTCACGGCGTTCCTGCTGGCGCTGTCGCGGCGCACCTGGTTGCTGACGCACGACGACCTGGTCCGTGACGACCTCGAGGACCAACGGATCGCCCGCGAGGGCGGCGACGAGGAGGTGGCGTGATGCTGATCGCCATCCCGATCCTCGTCCCGCTGGCAAGCGCCGGGGTCTCCATCGTCCTGCGGCGACGTCCGTTGGCGCAACGGTCGCTGAGCGTCGTGTCCCTGTCGGTCGTGCTCGCGGCGACGGCCCGCCTGCTGGTTCAGGTCCGGGTGGAAGGGACCTCGGTCCTGCAGGTCGGTGCGTGGCCGGCCCCGTTCGGCATCACCTTGGTGGCCGACCCGTTGGCAGCGATCATGCTCACGGTCTCGGCCGTGGTGCTGCTGGTGGTCCTGCTGTACGCGATCGGCCATCCGACCACGCGCGACGAGACCCGCGCCTTCCACGCCGTCTACCTGGTGCTGGCTGCGGGTGTGTCGGCCAGCTTCCTGGCGGGCGACCTGTTCAACCTGTTCGTGGCTTTCGAGGTCACGCTGATCGCCAGCTACGTGCTGATCACCCTGGGCGGGACCCTCGCGCAGGTCCGCAGCGGCATGACCTACATGGTGATCTCGCTCCTGGCGTCGACGCTGTTCATCGCCACGGTCGGGATCGTCTACGCCAGCACCGGCACGGTGAACCTGGCTGATCTGGTCGACCGTGTCGGCGGTCTTCCTCCTGGACTGCGCACGGGGGTGGGGCTGCTGCTCCTGATCGTGTTCGGGGTGAAAGCAGCGATCTTCCCGCTGTTCATGTGGCTCCCCGACGCCTACCCCACCGCGGCGACACCGATCACCGCGGTGTTCGCCGGGTTGCTGACCAAGGTCGGTGTCTACGCGATGATCCGCACCCAGACGCTGCTCTTCGTGGACCTCGGCACCCCGTCGCCGTTGCTGCTGGTGATCGCCGGGGCGACGATGGTGGTCGGGGTGCTCGGCGCCATCGCACAAGACGACATCAAGCGGCTCCTGTCGTTCCAGATCATCAGCCAGATCGGGTACATGGTGATGGGGCTGGGCTTGTTGACGGTGGCGGGCCTGGCTGGAGGGATCTTCTACATCGTCCACAGCATCCTGGTGAAGACGGGGCTGTTCCTGGTCGGAGGGATGGTCGAGCAGCGAACCGGGACGGCTGCCCTGCGCGACCTGGGTGGTCTGAGTCAACGCACCGCCGTCACCGCCGTGCTGTTCGCGGCTCTGGCGCTCAGCCTCGCCGGCTTCCCGCCCTTGTCGGGGTTCGTCGCCAAGCTGTCGCTCGTCCAGGCGGGGCTCGATGTGGACCAAGGAGCGATCGTGGCGGTCAGCCTCGCGGTCAGCGTGCTGACGTTGTTCTCGATGTCGAAGGTGTGGAACAGCGCGTTCTGGGGCCAGGCCCCGGAGGCGACCGACCACCAGGACGTGCCGTGGTCGATGACAGCGACCACCGTCGCGGTCGTCGTCGCCACCGTCGCGGTGGCGGTGTCGGCAGGCCCCCTGGTCGACCTCAGCGTCGAGGCGGCGCACGCTCTGGAACCGGCACGCTACGTCGAAGCCGTGCTCCCGCGATGAACCGGATCGGGATCGTCGCGGTGCTCGCAGTGGCGTGGACGGCGTTGTGGCGCGACGCCAGCCCAGGGACGGTCCTGGCCGGTCTCGCGGTCGGCTCGGCGGTGTCGGTAGCGGCAGGCGACGGGGGGACGCCGGCGTGGCGACCGCTGCTCCGCCCCGTCGCGATGGTCCGTTTCGTGGTGGCGTTCCTCTGGAACCTCACCACCGCGAGCGTCGCCGTGGCCTGGGACGTGGTCACGCCCGAGGAACGCGTCCGCGAGGCGATCGTCCTGGTGCCGCTACGGACCGGCTCCGACGCGATCGTCACGACCGTCGCCAACGCGATATCACTGACGCCGGGCACGGTCACGGTCGACGTCGAACGCGACCCCATCGGCCTCTACATCCACGTGATGCACTTCCGCGACGCCGACCACGCGCGCTCCCAGGTACGACGCTTGGAGGAGCTGGCGATCCGGGCGTTCGGGTCCCGCGACGAGGTCGCCCGGCTCGACGGTGACACGGGAGACGAGCGATGACCGTCGCCATCGTCGTCGCCGCGATCATGGTGTCCGTTGACGGTGTGCTGTGTGTCGCCCGCCTGCTGCGACCCGGGTCGCTGGCCAACCGCGTCGTTGCCCTCGACACCCTGCTGATCGCCATCGTCCACGGCATCGCGATCCACGCGGTCGCGAGGCGCTCCGCGGCCAACTTCGACCTCATGGTGGTGACCGCTTTGCTCGCCTTCGTCGGCACGGTGGCCGTGGCCCGGTTCATCGAGCACGGGCGGTGAGCGGGGTGATCGACGTCCTCGTCGCAGCCTTGCTGCTGGCCAGTTCCGTCTTCGCGATGCTGGCTGGTGTGGGCCTGCACCGCTTCGAGAGCGTCTACGCACGGATGCACGCCGCCACCAAGCCGGCGACGTTCGGCCTGCTGATCGTCCTGACAGCCACCGCCATGCACTTCGGAGAAGCCGGCGTCGCGGCGAAGCTGGCCCTCGTCTTGCTGCTGCAGTTCGCGACCGCGCCGATCGCGGCGCACGCGGTCGCCCGCGCCGCCCACCGTGCCGGCGAGCCCATGGGGTCGGCGGCGGTCATGGACGACCTCGCTGAGGACCAGTCCGACCGCCCGTCGGACGGATCCGGCGAGTGACCGCCCGGCTCGAGGTTGGTCGTGCTGGTGCAGGTGGGCGTGCTGACGTGATCCGGGGTGCGAGGACGTCGGCGTGCTGACGGCGTTCCTGGGTGCGCTCACGGTGGCGGCGTCCGCCGTGGTCGTGCTGTGCGCGACCAGCGCCGTGCGGACGACCCTCGACCCGACGCTGGCCCACTGGTCGTCGACGCTGCCTGTGCTCGGTGGGCCGCATCCGCCGACGCACGCCTGGAGCCGGTTCCACGCCCGCTACTACCCGATGACGCTGGTCCTCATCGCCTTCGAGATGGAGATGATGTTCATGTACCCGTGGGCGGTCGTGTACGTCGAGGAGGGCGTCAAGGCGCTGGTCGAGATGGGCGTGTTCCTGGCGGTGCTCTCGCTGGGGGTGCTCTACGCCTGGCGGGAGGGCGCGTTCCGGTGGCAGTGAGCGTCGGGCGGCGCCTGGCCGCGCGGGCGCCGGTCCCGGTGCTGGCGGTCGCCGGCGCCGGGGCCAGGGACGCCTTGCTCGGGCTACGCGCTGCCGATGGCGTCGACCCGGTCCACTCGCCACGGCACGCGACGGTGCTGCTGGTCGGTGGTGTGATCCCCGGCGAGCTCTTCGACGCCGTTGCGCACGTCCACGACCAGCTGCCCGAACCGCGATCGGTGGTGTGGTGGGGCGGAGACGACGCCGGCACCCTCGGGATCGACGGGACGGTCGCCGTGGCACCCGACGGTGACGTCTTGGGGACGATCCAACGGGTCCACGGTGAGCTGGTCACCGGCGAGCGGCCGTCCACCGCGCCCGTGGGCCCCGCCGCCAACCCCGTCGAGTGGCGCGGGGTGGGACCCCACGGGCACGGCGGTGAGGGGATGATGGGCGGCCAGCCGTACGGCCGTCGGATGGCGATGACCGGACCCGACCGACGCGACGGCCTGCAGCTCGACCGCGTCCCGCTGCAGGTCGGCCCGGCACTGCCGGGCTTCCCGCCTGGTTTGGTGCTGGATGTCGAGCTCCAGGGTGACGTCATCCAGCAGGCACGATCCGCCGCGAACCCCTTCGAGTCCGGGCAACGGGTGGGCTCGCCCCTCCGGTCGGTCGGTGACGTGTTCGACACCGCACGTCGACGCCCCGTCCGCGTCGCCGAGATGGAGCTGGCCCGTGCGCGGTACCACCTGCTGCGGTTGGCAGAGGCGCTTCAGCTGCACGGGCTGGCCTCGGGCGGCCGTCGGGTGGCGCGCTTGGCGGTGCAGCTGCGGCCCTCTGACCGACAGCGGATCGCACGGCTGCGACGCTGGCTGGAGCGGGGCGTTGCCTTATGGGGGGCCACCGCCGGGGTCGGGCGGCTCGACGCCGGCACCGTGGAGGATCTCGGGGTCGGCGGGGTCGTCGCACGTGCCGCCGGGGTCCCGGTTGACGCTCGTGCCGAGGATCGCACCTACCGGGCGCTCGGCTTCCAGACCACCACCCGCCAGGGCGGTGATGCCCGGGCGCGGTGGCTGCAACGCATCGACGAGGCGGTCCAGGCGGTGCAGCTCGCCACCGCCGCTGCCGACGCGACCGTCGGAGCCGACCACGGCGTGGAGGATCCTCGCGCCGGCACCGGCGCCGTGCTCGCCCAGCTGCCGCAGTTGCTGGCGGGGCTCGAATGGGGAGATGCGGTCACGACGATCGCCAGCCTCGACCTCGACCTGGAAGCGGCCGCCGGCGTCCCACCGGTCTCGTCGGTGGAGTGGGGCTGATGCAGGACGTCACCGCCTCCGGCCCGATGCTGTCCGTGCTCCTGGTCGGCGGGGTCCTGGCCGCTGGTGTGCTCGCGCTCACGCTGGTGGACGCCGCGCTGAGCGCTGCGATCTCCGGTCGCGGGTCGTGGCGCTCCGTGGCCGGCGAGACGTTCGGACGGGCCGTGCTCGTGTGGCAGCAGCGCGGCACCGTCACCGAACGTCCCGACGTGACCCTGTGGCTGCTGGCGCCCGGCTTCTACGGCGCGTGCGCCGTGGCGGCGGTCGCGGTCGTGCCCGTCGCCGAGGGGATCGCCGCGGCCGACGTGCGCACCGGCATCGTCGTGTTCGGAGCGGTGGAGGTCCTCACGATGGTCGCGGTGTACCTGCACGGCTGGTCGGCCAACTCCTACCTGTCGCTGATCGGCGGCTACCGCTTCGTCGCGGTGGTGCTCAGCACCCTGCTGATCAGCATGTTCGTCCTGATCGGGGCTGCCTTGCCGGCGGAGTCGCTGTCGTTCGGGGCGATCGTCGACTCGCAGACGACGCTGTGGAACGTGGTCCGTCAGCCGCTGGGGTTGCCGTTGTGGCTCGCGGTCGGCCTGGCCACGGCGTTCTGGGGGCCTTTCCAGCTGGCCGACGCCGCCGACCTCGCCGGTGGCACGTCCGCGGAGACCTCCGGACCCCACCGCCTCGCCTGGGCGGCAGCTCGCCGCGCCATGCTGGTGGCCTACGCCGTGGCGGGCGCCGCCGTGTTCCTCGGTGGCCACCACGGTCCTTGGCTGCCGGGCTGGCTGTGGATGGCCGTCAAGAGCATCGGCGTGCTGACGCTGCTGCTGGCGCTGGGCCACCTCGTGGGGCGGTGGCGCCCCGAGCGGGTGGTGACCGTCGCGTGGACCGTGCTGCTTCCCGCGTCGTTCGTGCACCTGGTCGTGGCCGGCTCGGTCGCGCTGCTGGCGAGCGGCGGCTGATGGGTGTCGACATCGCCTTCTGGGTGTTCGCCGCTGCCGCCGTGTGGTTCGGTTGGCGGGTGTTCCGGACCGACTCGATGGTCCGGGCGTCGTTCGCGCTGCTGGCCTCGCTGCTGAACGCCGGGGCGATCATGGTGCTGCTCGCCGGCGAGTACCTGGGCATGGCGGTGTGGTTCATGATGGCGGTCGAGATGACCGTCATGGCGATCTTCATGGTCGCGTTCATGATGAACCCGGCCGGCCTCAACCCGATGCAGATGGTCCACCAGCACCGCACCGCGATCGCGGCCGGCGTCAGCGTCTTCGCCGCCCTGGTCGTGGCGGTGCTGAGCGCCGACCTGCCCGACCGGCCGCTGAGGGACGCGGCCGGGGCGATCCGCGCGTTGGGTCACGAGGTCATGGGCTCCTCGATGCTGGTGATGCAGAGCGTCGCGGTGACGTTGCTTGCGACCATGGTCGGCGCCACGGTCCTCACCTCACGTCGGGGCCGCTACGGCCCGTCGGACGAGGGTTCCCTGCCGCCGTCGCTGGATCCCGACGCTCCGCCGGACGCGCCCGTGCTCCCCACCGGGCACGCCCCAGGATCGGTCGCCGGTGGTGGGCATGGCGGCCATGGAGGCGACGGAGGCGGCGGCGGTCACGGCGGGCACGGATGACCCTCACGACCGTGCTCATCGTGGCTGCGGCGCTGGTCGCGATCGGTCTCTACGGGGTCTTGTCGCAGCAGTCGTTCGTGATGATCATGATGGGCTACGAGTTGATCATCAACGGGGTGATGCTGGCTGGCGTCGGCGGCTGGGCGCTCTCCGCCGGTGGCGAACCCAAAGGGCAGGTCCTGGTGATCGTGGCCATGCTGCTCATGGCGATCGAGGCGGCGATCGGGTTCGCCGTGGTCGTCAACGTCTACCGGGCACGGCAGGCCGACACCACCGAGGCCGTCCAGACGATGCGACGATGACCCTGTCTGGGCTGGTCGTGTTCCCGCTCGTCGCTGGCGCGGCCATCTGGGGGTTGGGCCCCCGCACGGGTCACCGGGCCAGGATCGTGGTGGCTCTCGCGTCCGCCGCTGCCCTGATCGCGACGTGCGCGTTGGCGGTCGTCGCGGGGGCCACGGGCGCCTCCACCAGCTGGGCGTGGGGTGCCGGCCTGCGGCTCGGGCTCGAGGTCCCGCCCGTGGCGGCTGCCGTCGCGATCACCGTCCCGACCGTGGCCCTGGCCACGGCGGTGTACGCCGCGGCGCACGAGCCTGCCCGCGGGCTCGCCCGCCAGCTCGGGCTGCTCGTAGGGTTCACCGGGGCCATGGAATTGGTGGTGGTCGCCGCCGACCTGCTGACGGTCCTGATCGGATGGGAGCTCGTCGCGGCGATCTCGTGGGCGCTCATCGGACACCAGTGGCGGGACCCGACCCGTCCGGCACGGGCCGCGCACGCGTTCAACGTCACCCGCGCCGGAGCGCTCGGGCTGCTCCTCGCCGCGGGCGCCGCCTTCGCGGCGACCGGAGGGCTGGCCTACACCGACCTCGCCGCCGTCGACGGCCCGGCGTTGCACGCGGTCGCCGCAGGGGTGCTGGTGGCTGCGCTGACCAAGTCGGCGCAGCTGCCGTTCTCGCCGTGGCTGTTCTCGGCCATGGCCGGTCCCACCCCGGTGTCGGCGCTGCTGCACTCGGCCACCATGGTCGCCGCCGGCGCGTACCTGCTCGTCCGCCTGCAGCCGGCGCTGGCGCCGGTCGGCTGGTTCGGGCCGGTCACCCTCACGATCGGGCTGCTCACCGCCCTGGCCGGCGGGGTCGTCGCGGTCGTGCAACACCGCGCCAAGCACCTGCTCGCAGCTTCGACGTCGGCGCAGTACGGGCTGATGCTGGTCGCCATCGGTGCCGGCTACCCCGTCATCGCCACCGCACACCTGGTGGCACACGCGGCGTTCAAGGCGCTGCTGTTCCTGGCCGCCGGGGTGGCGATCTCCGCGGTTGGCAGCGACGTCCTGCGGGGCATGCGGCTGGGGTCCCACCGGCCGGCCACCGCGGTGCTCACCGCGGTCGGCGGCCTGGCGTTGGCCGCTGTCCCCCCGCTCGGGGCCGCCTGGAGCAAGGAGCAGATCGTCGCCGCCGCGACGCGGGCGCACCTGCTGGCCGGGATCGCGGCGATCGTCGCCGGCGGCCTGTCTGCGCTGTACATCACCCGCTTCCAGCTGCTGGCGTTCGGCCCGAGGCGCGACGACGGCACCTCGCCACGCGACCGGAGAGATCGGCCCGGTCGGGTGGAGCTGGGCGCGATGGCCGGCCTGGCGCTCGCCACGATCGGGCTGAGCGTGCTGTGGCTGCCGCCGGTCGAGCACACGCTGGGCCGCATCGGGCAGCTGCCGTCCAGCCAGCCGTGGGAGCTCGTCGCGTCGCTGAGCGTCGTAGCCGTGGCCGTGTACGCAGCGGTGCTCGGTGACCGCGCCGGCTGGTTGGCGTCGCTGGGCACGACCGGGGCATCCCGCCGAGTGGGCCAGTGGCTCGCGCTGTCGGAGCTGTCGCGCCGGGCGATCGCCGATCCCGTCCTGCAGTTGGCGGCGGGTACGAGTCGGTTCGACGACCGCGTCGTCGACGCGGGGGTGCGCGGCGTCGCACGGCTGGCTTCAGCCACCGCGACGCGCGCCGGCGACGCCGACGTCCGGGTGGTGGATGCCGGCGTGCGCGGCGTCGCAGCGCTGGCGCGGGTCGCGGCCGAACGGTGGACCCGGCTCGCAGAGCTCGGTGTCGACGGTGCCGTGCGCGGCGTCGCCGGCGGGTTCTCGTGGAGCGCCCGGGATCTGCGCCGGCTGCAGACAGGGGCGGCCCACCACTACCTCACCATCGTCACCGTCGGCGCGGCCCTGGCCGTGGTCGTCGCCGCCGCCTGGAGGTGACCGTGCTGACTGCCGCCATCCTCGTCCCGCTCGCCGGTGCCGTCGCGCTGCTGGTGCCGCGCTGGTCGGAACGCACCGCGCGGTTCTTCGCGGTCGCGGTCGCAGCTGTCCCGCTGATGCTGCTGGTGGCGGCGTGGCTGCGGTTCGATATCGGCAGCGAGGCACCGTTCCAACTCGTCGAGGAGGTCACGTGGATCCCCACTCTGGGTGTCGCGTACCGCGTCGGCGTGGACGGCATCGCGCTCGCCGTCGCGGCCACGTCGGCGCTGCTGTTCACGGCAGCGGTGGCGTACCCGGTCGATACCGACGGTCGCCCGCGCGGCTACTACGCGTGGCTGCTGTTCCTGGAAGGGGTCTCGCTGGGGCTGTTCCTGTCCCTCGACCTGCTGGTGTTCTACGTCTTCTTCGACCTGTCGCTGGTCGGGATGTACTTCCTGATCGCCCGCTGGGGCCATGAAGGCGCACGGGCTGCGGCGCTGAAGTTCTTCCTCTACACCCTCGCCGGATCGCTGGTCATGCTGCTCGCGATCCTGGGGTTGGTGCTCGCCACCGACCCGATCACCTTCTCGATGCCGGAGCTGATCGCTCGCCAGCCACTTGCCGGGCAGGGCGCCCGCGCCGGGCTGGTCCTCCTCGGGCTGCTGTTGGGGCTGGGGGTGAAGACCCCGGTTGTGCCGCTGCACACCTGGCTGCCGCCCGCCCACGTCGACGCCCCGGCACCGGCATCCACCATCCTGGCGGGAGTGCTGCTGAAGATGGGCTCGTTCGGGATGATCCGCATCCCTTTCTCGATGATGCGCGCCACCTTCAGCCGCTACGCGTTGGTGCTGGCGATCGTCGCGGTGGTCAGCATCGTGTACGGCGCGCTCGTCGCCCTCGGCCAGCAGCACCTCAAGCGGCGCATCGCGTACACGTCGGTCAACCACATGGGCTACACGGTGCTCGGCATCGCCGCCGCCGGAGGGCTGCTGTCCGGCAGCGAGCAGGCGCGCCAGCTCGCGCTCACCGGCGCGACCGTCGAGATGGTCGCACACGGGCTGATCACCGGTGCGCTGTTCCTGATCACCGGGTCGTTCTGGCAGCGCGGCGGCACCTTCGACCTCGACGCCTACGGCGGGCTGGCCGGCCGCGCCCGCGCGCTGACCGGCGCGACGATGCTGGCCGCGTTCGCCAGCCTCGGCCTGCCCGGGCTGGCCGGCTTCGTCGCCGAGTTCCAGATCTTCGTCGGGACCTTCGCCGTGTACCCCGTCCTGGCCGGCATCGGGCTGCTCGGCGTGTTGATCACCGCCGCGCTGTTCCTGCAGATGCTCCAGCGGCTGTTCTTCGGTGAGCTGCCCGAACGCTGGTCGGCGTTCCCTGACCTGCGGCCGTCCGAGGCGGCGACCCTCGGCGTGATGCTGGCCTTGGTCGTCGCGATCGGCATCTACCCCCGCTGGCTGCTCGATGTCGTCCACGCCGCCAGCGGCGTGCTGATCGGCAGCTGACCGTGCCCATCGGTGACCTGGCCCCCCAGATCACCCTGCTCGTCGGCGCAGCAGCGGCTGTGATCGTCTCTCTGTTCACTGCCCATCACCGCCAGTGGCTTGCAGCGCCGCTGGCGCTGGCCGCCCTCACCGTCGCCGCGGCAACGCAGCTGACGATCCAGCCAGATCCGGACACCCTGACGTTCGACGGGCAGTGGGCCCTGGACAGCCTCACCACCTGGGGTGCCGTCATCATCGGCGCGACCACGGCCCTCACCGTGGGCCTGTCACCACGCTGGATGCGAACCGACCGCCGCCACGGCGAGTACTACGCCATGCTGCTGCTCGCAGCGCTCGGCGCGCAGGTCATGGCGGGGGCCGCCGACATGATGGAGCTCATCGTCGGGATCCTGCTGTCGTCGGTGACCGGGTACGTGCTGGCCTCCTACCACCGGCGTTCTCCGCTGTCGGCCGAAGCGGGCATCAAGTTCTTCCTGATCGGCGGGCTGACGAACTCGCTGCTGATGGTCGGGGCCGTGCTGCTGTTCACCCTGAGCGGCACCACCGTCTACAGCGACATCGCCGCCCCGGTCGCCACCACCGACGCGAGCCTGCTGCTGGTCATCGCCGTCGCCCTGATCGTGATCGGTATCGCGTTCGAGCTCGGCGCCGTCCCCGCCCACGCCTGGGTCCCAGACGTCTCCCAAGGCGCCCCCGCCCCCGCCGCCGCGTTCCTCACCGTCGCCCCGAAGATCGGTGCGCTGATCGCCCTCGCCCGGCTCCTGCAGATCCTGCCGTCAGACGGTGTGGGCTGGCGTCCTCTGGTGGCCGTCGTCGCTGCCGCCACGATGACGCTCGGCAACCTGGCTGCCTTCTGGCAGGACGACGTCCGTCGGCTGCTCGGCTGGTCGAGCGTGTCCCAATCCGGCTACGGGATCATGGCAGCCGTCGCCGTGGGCGCCTCCCCACACGCCACGCCCGCGCTGCTGACCTTCGCCCTCGCCTACGCGCTGGCGAACCTCGCCGCCTTCGGCGTGGTCGTCGCCCTCCGCGGGCGCACGGACATCAGCGACTACACCGGCCTCGCGCGTACCCGCCCGTGGCTGACCGCTGCGCTGACCCTGGCCATGCTGTCGCTCGTCGGGATCCCGCCCCTGATCGGCTTCACCGCCAAGCTGCAGCTGTTCACCGCCACGATCGACGCCGGCTACAGCTGGCTCGCCGTCCTCGCCGTCGCCAACACCGTCGCATCCGTCTTCTACTACCTGCGGGTGATCGGCCCGGCCTACCTGGGGGAGCGCGGCGCACGCCCGGCCACGCTGGGGCCATGGTCGGCTGCCACCGTGGCCGCTGCCACGATCGGTCTCGTGGCGACCGGCGTGCTCGCAGGCCCGACCGTCGGCGCCTTCACCGGCGGCTGACCCGCCGCCTGAACGGCTTCGATGGCCGCCGCGCTCGTCTCTGCGGCTGGGGCATCACCGCGCAGCCGCCCGGCCACCGACGATCAGCGACCGCCCGTGCGCCCACCACGTAGGGTGGGCTGTCGGGGTCTTCCGGAGGGTCGTCGTTGCGCCGCTCACTTGTCGCCATCGTCGCCGTGCTGGCCGCTGCGCTCGTCGTCGGCTGCCGCCCCGCCCCGCCCGAGGACCCCTTCGGGGCGCAGGGGCCTGAGGGTGTCGAACCGACCGCTGGCGACCCGGCGCAGAGCCCGGATGTGGACGTCACGGTGCGCGTCATCGATCCCGCCCGGTTCGAACCCCGGGAGGCCACCGCCCAGGCGGGCCAGGTGACGATCCGACTGGAGAACAACGCCGGCGACGAGCACACCCTCACGATCGAGGGGTACGAGGAACAGTTGGCCCTGCGCGCTGCGCCCGGTGAGGCGGATCAGGGCACCGTCGCACTCCCACCGGGGGAGTACACCTACTACTGCCATCTGTCCGGCCACCGTCAGGCGGGGGAGGACGGGGTCCTGGTGGTGGAGGAGGAGTAGGTCAGCGGAAGGCTTCCAGCGGCGCGAGCGAGCGCCGCTCGTGCAGGCGCTGCACCGCCTCGGCCAGGCGCCCCGCGACGCCGACGACCTCCGCGGACGCCAGCCGACCCGGTGGGACGGTGTCGGTGACGATCAGGCGGTCCACCTGTAGCTCGCCGAACCGTTGCGGGGCGTCGCCGACGAACAGACCGTGGGTGGCGACGACCGTGATGGGGCGCTGTGCGCCCGCGTCCATCAGCGCGCGCGCCGCCGCCTCGATCGTGCCTCCCGTGCTGATCATGTCGTCGACGATCACGGGCGCCTGACCGCGGACGTCGCCGACCACCTGATCGGCCCGGACGGTGTCGCCCGACACCCGGGTCTTGCGCACCACCGCGACGGGGCGGCGCAGATGTCCCGCGTACTCCTCGGCGAGCTCGACCGCCCCGAGATCGGGCGCCACGACCACCGCGTTGTCGGGGAGGTCGCGGGCCACGGCGTCGGCCAGCACGGGCACCGCGGTCACGGGTTCGGTCGGTAAGCCGACGATCGCCTCGAGGTCGGGGCTGTGGGGATCGACCACCACGATCCGTTCGAGGTCGACCGAGGCCAGGAGGTGGCCGATCACCCGGACGCTGACCGGCTCTCCTGCTTCGCCTCTACGGTCCTGGCGGGCGTAGCCGAAGTAGGGGATCACGGCGCTGAGGCGATCGGCTCCGGCGCGGCGGCAGGCATCGACCAGGAGGAACAGCTCCAGCAGGTGCCGGTCCACCGGCGGACTCGTGGGCTGCACGATGTAGCAGTCGCCGCCGGCCACGTCGGGGTCCACCGCGACGTCCAACTCTCCGTCGGGGAACCGGTCCACCCGGCAACCGGTGGGTTCCAGCCCGAGCGTGGCTGCGATGTCGTGGGCCAGCGGGGCGTTGGCGTTGCCGGCCAAGATCCTCAGCATCCTCGCCTCCCTCACGTCTTGGAGTTGCGAGCATGCCTCGCCACCCGCCAGGCCTGCACAACCAGGAGCGGGACCGGTGCGAGGAGTGCCGCAACGAGCCACGCGGCGGGCGGGAGCACGGTCAGCCCGAGCAGGTCGCGCAGCGGCGGCACGCCGAGCGCCGCGGCCTCCAACGCGATGGTCGCCGCCAGCGCCGCCCACAGCCACACGTTCCGCCCGGCACCCGCGAAGCCCAGACCATGCTCGCTGCGCGCGTTGAACACCGCTAGCACCTGGGCGGCGGTCAACGTCACGAACGTCAGCGTCTGGGCCCCGGCTACCTCTAGCCGCAGACCCCACAGTCCCACGGCGTACCCGGCGAGACCGACCGCAGCGACCAGCAGGCCGTGGGCCACGAGCCTGCGGACAACGTCACGCGTCATCACCGGCTCGCCAGGCGGCCGCGGCGGTTGCCGCATCACCTCCGCACCACGCGGCTCGAGGGCGAGCGCGAACGACGGCAACACGTCGATGATGAGGTTGTTCCACAGGATCATCAGGCCGACGAGCGGCGGATCGAGGCCGGCCAGCAGGGCGGCGGACACGACGGTGACCTCGGCCACGTGCCACGAGAACAGGAACTGGCCGAAGCGTCGGATGTTGGTGAAGATCCTCCGCCCCTCCTCCACGGCCGACTCGATCGTGTTGAAGTCGTCGTCGGTCAACACCATGTCGGACGCCTCGTGGGCGACATCCGTCCCCGACCCCATCGACACCCCGACGTCGGCCTGACTCAGCGCGGGCGCGTCGTTCACGCCGTCCCCGGTGACCGCCACGACCTCGCCCCGCCCCTGCAGCGCCCGGATGATGCGCAGCTTGTGTTCCGCGTCGACCCGGGCGAAGACATCCACTTCACCGACGAGCGCGACGAGGTCGTCGTCGTCGGCGTCGTCGAGCTGTGGCCCGGTGATCACCTGGTGGCTGGCCAGCTGAAGCTGGTCGGCGAGCGCACGCGCCATCTCCGGCTGGTCGCCGGTGATCATCACGACGCGGATCCCGGCACGGTGGAAGCGGTCGACCGTCTCGACCGCAGCGTCGCGGGGCGGGTCGCGTAGACCGACCACCCCGAGTGCGTCGAGGCCTTCGAACAGCGCGCTGTCGGCAGCGTCCCGGTCGGGAGCGTCGCGGCGCGCGAACGCCAGCGTACGCATCGCGTCTTCCGCCATGCGTTGGGCGGCGTCGGCGAGCTGGCGGTGCTGAACAGGATCCAGGATGGCCTCTGCGGCGCCCTTGACGTGCACGGTCCCGTCGTTGATGGTCGCCATCCGCATCGTCTCTGAGTCGAACGGGACCTCGCGCTGGCGCGGTCGGTCGTCGCGTAGACGACGCCAGTCGAGGTCCGCCGAGCTCGCGCCGGTCAGCAGCGCCACCTCGGTCGGGTCACCAACCGGATCCCCGTCGGGATCGATGTCGGCGTCGTTGCAGAGCACCGCCGTCTCCCACAGCCGCCGTTCGTCGGCGCCGTCGGCCGTGACGACCTCCGCGACGTCCATGCGGTTGACCGTCAACGTCCCGGTCTTGTCGGAGCACACCACGGTGGTGGACCCCAGCGTCTCGACTGCCGGCAGGTTGCGGACCAGCGCGTGCCGGCGCGCCATGCGTCGCATCCCCACGGCCAGGGTGAGCGTCGCGACCGCAGGTAGCCCCTCGGGGACGACCGCGATGGCGAGCGCGATGGCGACCTCGGCGACCTCGGTGGGGGGACGCCCCCGCAGCACGCCGATCCCGGCGAGCGCACCCGCGCCGATCACCACCGTCAGCGCCAGGCGACGACTCAGCCGTGCCAGGCCCGCCTGCAGGGGGACGGGTGGCTGATCGGCTGCCTCGGCGAGCTCCGCAACCCGCCCCATGTGCGTCGCTCGGCCGGTGGAGACCACGACACCGCGCCCCCGCCCGGCCCGTGCGGTCGTGCCCATGAACAGCATGCAGGTGCGCTCAGCCAGCGGCGCGTCCGCGGCCACCGCGGCCACCCCCTTGGTGACCGGTTCGGACTCGCCGGTGATCGCCGACTCGTCGACGGTGAGGTCCTCGGTCTCCAGGAGGCGAACGTCGGCCGGAACCCGCTCACCGGCCTCCACCGTGACGATGTCGCCAGGGACGAGCTCACGCGCATCGATCTCGTCGCGGCGGTCGTCACGCTCGACCTCCGCGATCGTGCGCATCATCTCCCGCAGCGACGCGATGGACCGCGCCGCCTGGTACTCGGTCAGGAACCCCACGACGGTGTTCGCCACGAGGACGACCCCGATCGCGGCGGCCTCCTCGACGTGGCCGACCGCCAGCCCGACGAGTCCCGCGGCCGCCAGCAGGACGACCACAGCGCTCTTGATCTGGCTCCACAGGATCCGCCACCACTGCCGGGTCCGCCGGGGACGGACGGTGTTCGGCCCAACCGCGCGACGGCGGCGCTCGACGTCGCCGGAACTCAGGCCGCGTTCGGGATCGACGCTGAGCTCACCGGCGATCTCCTCGCCGTCGCGCGCATGCGGGTCCGTCACGGTCGGAACGGAGCCCCCGGCGTCGGACATGGCCCGACGATACGCCCGGTGCTGCGGCCAGCCGTCGGGGCGCCGCTGTACCCCGGGACGGTCGCTGGCAGCCTCGGGTCGTCCACCGCGGAGCGCAACAACGCCGTGTGCCGGCAGGCTGTCACCGTGTCGCTCCGGGTTGGTTCTGAGATCGCCGGGAGAACACACGTGGATCGATGGCTGTTGGCAGCGGCGGACGGGTCGCGCTCTGGCAGGCTCGGGCTAGCGTCCGCGCTGTCCGACGCGCCGTGGGCAGCGTCGACGCGGCCCGGCGGTGAGCGGAGGCAGCACGGTGTGATCGACCAGGAGCCGGAACGCGAAGCCGAGGTCGCGCTCGTCTACCGCCCACTGGGACTGGGAGACCTGCTGACCGCCGTCCCGGCCCTCCGCGGCCTGCGACGTGCGCTGCCCGACCACCAGATCGTGCTGGCCACCCAGGGGTGGCTGCGGCCCATCGTGGACCTGATCGCAGCGGTCGACCGGCTGCTGCCAACCGAGGAGCTCGGCCCCGTCAACGGGCCGTTCGACATCGCCGTGAACCTGCACGGCCGCGGCCCCGAGAGCGCGAGCATCGTCGCCGCAACGCGACCACGACGGCTGATCGCCTTCGCCGGCAGTCACGTCGACTGGCGCCCCGACGAGCACGAGGTCAAGCGGTGGTGCCGCCTCCTGCACGAGCACGACATCCCCTGCGACCCGACCGACCTCGACCTCGTGGCCCCCGGGAACGTGCGCGTCCGCCATGGTGCCACGGTCGTTCACGTCGGAGCCAAGGACCCCGCGCGTCGCTGGCCCCCGCAACGTTTCTCGGCGGTCGCCCGGGCACTTCCCGACGTGGTCGTCACCGGCTCGACGAACGAGAGACCGATCGCTGAACGTGTCGCCGCCGGTGCCGACCTCCCACCGGAACGCGTCCTGGCCGGCCGCATCGATCTCCGGCAGCTCGCCGCCCTCACCGCGACGGCCAACGCGGTCATCTCGGGTGACACCGGCATCCAGCACCTGGCCACCGCCTTCGCCACCCCCTCGGTCGTCCTCTTCGGCCCCGTCCCGCCCAGCGAATGGGGACCACCCCCCCAACGCCGTCAGCACGTCGCCCTCTGGGCGGGCCGTCGAGGCGACCCCCACGGCCGTCGGGTCGACCCCGGACTCCTGCAGATCGGCGTCGACCACGTGCTCGCGGCCTACGCCGGCCTCGCCGATCGCGGCCTCGTACGACCCACCACCCGGCGGTGACCGCCGCCAACGCCGCTCCCGGCAGCTCAGTCGTCGTCTTCGTCTCCGTCCTTGCCCTTCTTCTCGCCCTTGTCCTCGCCTTTCTTCTCCCCCTCGTCTTGGTCCTTGCCTCGGTCATCGTCTTTCCCGCGGTCCTCGCCGCGGTCGTTGTCCCCGGCGGTCTCGTCCGGCGGGGGCGGAGGAGGCGGTGCCGGCTCCGGGAGGAGGCCCAGGTTCACCTCGACCTGTTCCACCGCCGCCAGGATGTCGCTCGCCTTCTCGGCGCTGATGCGCCCTTCCGCCCGGGCCTGCTCGACGACGGCGCGGATCTCGGCCAACCCCTGCTGCGCCGCCGGCCGGTCCTGGGCGACGGCCGCCTGACGCACCTCGGCGACTCGCCGCTGCAGGTCCTGGGCGAGCGGTTCTGGGAGACCGCCGCCACCGCACCCGGTCACGACCACGGCGGCCGCAACGGCCAGGGCAACCAAGCGTCCGGTCATCCGCTGACCTCCTGATCCAAGCGGTTGAGGGAATCCTCGAGCGGCTGCGGCAGCTCCGCGGTCGGGGACGTCGTGGGCGGTTCCTGCGGGGAAGGTTGGGTCCGGTCGGGCGGCAGCGCCCACAGCAGCACCGCCACGGCGACCACGGCGATCACGGCCAGCACCAGGCCCGGCATGACCCGGCGGACGCGATCGGGCCGCTGCGGTGTCGTCGGCGTCGGGATCTCGGTCGTTGTGTCGCCGTCGGCTGGGCGGAGCGCAACCGTGTCCAGCGCCGCAGCGCTCGGCTCCTGTTCCAGCAGGCTGGCGACCTCCTCGGCGGTCGGCCGGGCCTGTGGGTCGCGGGCCGTGAGGCGGCGCAGCAGCTGCCGCCAGCCGTCCTCGAGTCGGTCTGGCATGGGCGGGTCGCGCGACAGCCGCGCCACGGCGGCCTCGGTCGGGGTCCCGCTGAACGCTTTCTCGCCGGTCAGTGCTTCGAGGAGGATCAGGCCGAGGGCGTAGACGTCGGCGGGCGGGCCGACGCCGCCGCCGCGGGCCTGCTCGGGCGCCAGGTACGCGGCCGTGCCCATGGTGACGCCGGTGGTGGTGACCCCAGTGACATCCGCCAGTCGAGCGATCCCGAAGTCAGCCAGCTGAGCGGAACCGTCCTCACCGATCAGGACGTTGCCCGGCTTCACGTCGCGGTGGACGACACCGTGGCGATGTGCGTACGCCAGCGCAGCGGCGACATCCCGGCCGATACGGCGGGCCTGATCGGGATGCAGCGGGCCGTCGCGGAGCTCGTCAGCGAGCGAGCGGCCCCGGATGAGCTGCATCACCAGGTACGGGATGTCGCCGTGCTGGCCCGCGCCCAACATCTTGACGATCGCGTGGTGATCGAGCTGGGCGAGCACCTCCGATTCGGACGCGAAACGACGCACGTCGCGGGGTTCGGCGGTCCCCAGCACCTTGATCGCGACCCGCTCGTCGCGCTCGAGGTCCACGGCTTCGTAGACCCGACCCATCCCGCCACGGCCGAGCACCGACACGATCCTGTACCGGTCCGACAGGACCGTGTCCTCGGCGATCATGCGTGCCCTCACGTGCGCTGTCCCCGCCAGCCTACGGACCGGCGTGTGGACACCCCCCTTGGCGCTAGCGCGGTGAGCGCAACGCGTCGCCGACCGCGAGCAGGACCTCGGCGGCGTGGTCCTCGTCCAGCGCCGACCCGTCTGCGGTGAGGAGTCGGAAGGCGTCGATCGCTTCGTTCCCGACCGTGTCCACGGCGGCGACGACCTGCAGCTTGAGTTCCGCGAGAGCGGACGCGATGTCGAACAGGAGACCGACCCGGTCGGGGGCGCGGACCTCGAGGATGCTCTCGGATCCGGCAGGATCGCGCCGGATCGCCACGTCAACCGGGAACCGCTCGCCGGCCGCCGGCGCCGCCTGCGCGGCGCGACGGACCCGGGCGGTCAACGCGAGACGGCCGACGGCGGCCTCAGCGAGATCGCCTTCGACCGCCACCCACCACGCCGCACTGGAACCGACCGGCCGGTACACCTGGAAGGTCTCCACCGCGACGCGGTCGTTGCGTGTGAACGCCCTCGCGGAGCGCACCGAGCCACCGTGGATGGCGAGGATCCCGGCGACGGTCGCGAGGATCTCGGGACGCTGCCGCGCCACCACGTCGAGTACGTCGACGGGCTCGTCGTCCGGCGGCGCACATGACACCCGTGTCCGCAGCTCGTCTGCACTCAGCGGTCGAGCGGCCATGCCGGCGTGGCGTACCACGGCTCGGGCGGGGACCCACTCGACGTAGGAGGCCGGCAGTGCGGCGATGTGGGCTCGGACCGTCTCGGTGTCGACGCCCAGATCACCCGCGAGCTCGAGGGCGTCGGTGACGGTGTGCTCGGCGTCACCGGCAGTCGGGGCGGAGGTCACGTCCACGACAGCAGTCCTCTCCACCCGGCCTCCGGTCTGAGCGCTCACGCCGTCACTGGTCGGCCGCCACGCGCCGCAGCATAGACGCCGTCCGCAGCGATATCACTACGTTGCGTCACTGCCTGGGTTCGGCGACGTGTCGCGTCGACCAGCCACACGTCGCGGCCCTCGGCGCGGAGGCGCGACGCGACGTGTGCCGCGCCCGCACCGGTGAGGGCGACCGCATCGGCCTCCGGGATGTCGGTTTCGGTCACATCGAACAGCGGTGCTCCAACCGGCGGCTCGGCCACCACCGGCACCGCGTCCACGCCCGGGAACCAGTGCTCCAGCGCGACGACCCGCAGGGTCGCGAGCGCACGATCCACCAGCCCGGCCGGCAGGGTCCCGCGGGCGCGAACCAGCTCCGGTTCCCGCGCGGCCACGGCCACGCGGTGCCCATCGGACAGGTCACAGACCTCCTGGGCTCGGACGGACAGCTCGTGGGTCCCGATCGTCCGCGCGCGGGCGATGATCTCCTGCTTGTCCAGCCCGGCCAGGGGCCGCAGCACCAGGCGCGAACAGCAGCGATCGATCTCCTGCAGGTGGCGCAGCGTCTGGCTGGACACCTGACCCACCGACTCGCCGGTGACGATCGCCGGGGCTCCGATGCGGTCGGCCAGCCGGTCGGCCGCCTCGACCATCAGCTGCTTCAAGATCACCTGGCGGAGCGCCGGGGCGATCTCGCGCTGGATCGCCGCCTGCGCTTCAGCGAAGTCGACGATCCACGCCAGCGGGCTGGTGCCTCCGCCCCAGCGGTGCCACAGCTCGCGGCTCACCGCCAGCGCGTGGTCGGTCTGCGCGCAACGCAGCTGGACGTGGAACACGTGCATGGGGCTGCCTTTGCGCATCAGCATCCATGCAGCCACCGGAGAGTCGAACCCGCCCGAGACCATCGCCAGGCACGGCTCTTGCGTTCCCAAGGGCAGGCCTCCGGGGCCCTCACAGCTGCTCTCGACCAGCCAGGCTCGGTCGTGCACGGCGAGGACCTCGACGACCTCCTGGGGGTCGTCGAGGTTGACTCCCGCCGAGTCGTGCAGGAGCGCCGAGCCGATCGCGCGTTCCGCGTCCATCGAGGACCAGCCGTGCTCGCCGTGGCGGCGGACGCGGACGGCGAAGACCCGGTCGCGGATGCGGTCGCGGACCCGGTCGGCGACAGCGGACACCAGGTCATCCAGCGACCTGGCACCGGGCAGGGGCCGGGCCCGCTCGACCCGGTGCACACCGAACGTGCTGCACGCCGCCGCCGTGACCGCCTCCGGGTCGTCCGCAGTCAGAAGCACACGTCCGGCGTCGAGCGGATCGGCGAGGAACGTCGCTCCACGGCGGCCAGCGGCCGCACGCAGGTTGTCCTCCAGGACGGTGCGGAACCGCCGCCGCGTCCGCGGTGACTTGGTGTAGACCTCACCGGCGAGCGTGACGATCAGCGCGTCGGCATGCGGCATCGGCGGTCTCCTGCAGGTGGTTCCAGGTCAGGGTACGGCCCGGACCGGTTCGTTCGGGGCCCGAGGCGCAACGCGTGCCTGTACCTGGGCCTTCCCGACCGCGTGCCTGTGTCGGGTCGCGGTGCTGTACTGGCGCTCATGAGCCAGACCGCGGTGCCGTCGACGCGCGACCTGCTTCTGGGCCTCGCGCGTGCCGGCGGTGGGGCGGTGCTGTTCTCGCTCCCGATGCTGATGACCATGGAACTGTGGGAGTTCGGCGGGACGCTACGGCCGTGGCGGATCGCGACGTTCGTGGCGCTGACCCTGCCGTTGCTCGTGGCTCTCGCCCGCTACCTGGGGTTCCGCGACACGACCGGACTCGGGTGGGCCGATCATCTGGCCGACGGCTTGGTGGCCTACGCGGTCGGGGTGATCGCCTCGGCGGCGATCCTCACCATGATCGGTGTGCTGCACGCCGATCGGTCGCTGGGGGAGGTGGTCGGGATCGTCGCGATCGAGTCCGTCCCGGCATCGATCGGCGCAGCGATCGGACGCAGCCAGATCACCGCTGGTGTGGACCGCGCACGACGCGAGATCGAAGGCTACGGCGACGAGATCCTGCTGATGGGGGTCGGGGCGATCGTGCTCGCGTTCAACATCGCCCCCACCGACGAGATCCCTCTCCTGGCGCTCCAGGTCGGAACCGTCCGGGCGCTCACGCTGTTCGCGGTCTCGGTCGTGTTGATGCACGCGATCGTGTACGGGGTGGGCTTCCGCGGCCAGCACCGCTCGGACGCCCCGGTGTGGTCGGTCTTCTTCGGGTTCACGGTCGCCGGGTACGGGCTGGCCCTGCTGATCTCGGCGTACCTGCTGTGGCTGTTCGGACGTTTCGACGACGTGCCGCTGATCGTCGCCGCGACCCAGACCGTGGTGCTGGCGCTCCCCGCGGCGCTCGGGGCGGCCGCCGCACGGCTCTTGCTGTGACCCTCGGGGGCGGCGACGCCGGCAGTGATCGCGACCCGATCGTGTTGGGATCGGGTACCCCGCTGCTGGAGTGGGTCATCGCTCTGATCGGTGCGGGTGCGGCCGTTGCGATCTTGGTCATCCTGGTGCTGTCGGCCGTCAACCGCTCGGACGGGCCACCGCAGCTGCAGGCCACACCACGTGCCACGGTCGTGCAGCCGGACAGCTACCTGGTCACCGTCGATGTGACCAACCGCGGCGGGACGCCCGCCACGGAGGTCCAGGTCGGAGGTGAGCTCCACGCCGGCGGGGCGGTCGTCGAGCGCACCGAGGCCGTGGTCGATGTGCTCCCCCCGTCGAGCAGTCGCCGGGTCGGGCTGGTGTTCGAACGTGACCCCGCAGCCCACGAGGTCCGCGTCCGGGTGATCGGCTTCCAGCAGCCGTAGCTCGCCGACCGTGGACTGGACATCGTCCGAACGTCCAGGTCCGGTGCGAGGCCCGCCGTTCGACCGCACGGCGCGGTCGCCGTACCGGTCGGTCGGCGCTGGGCTGGGATCGACTGTTACACGCCACGGCGACGAACGGAAAGACACCCGTGAAGCACGACGAGTTCATCGGCTACGTCCAGGCACGTGCCCGGCTCGACTCGCGCGGCGCCGCGGAGCAGGCCACGCGGGCGACGCTGGAGACGTTGGCGACCCGGCTCGGTGGCGGCCTGCCCAGCAACATCGCGGCCCAGCTCCCACCCGAGCTCGGACTGCACCTGGAGCGCAGCGAGGACGAGACGGACCGGTTCGGGATCACGGAGTTCTACGAACGGGTCGCACAGGCCGAGTCCGCTGGCACCGACCTGCCGCAGGGGGCCTTCCACGCTCGCGCGGTTGTCTCGGTGCTCCGCGACGCCGTCACCCAGGGGACGGTCGACAACCTCCGCGACGCGCTGCCGGCGGAGTTCTCCGAGCTGTTCACGTGGGAAGGCGGCCAGGCGGGCGCCTGACGGCCGCGGCCCGGCCAGCTCCGCGCGATACCGAGGAGGCCGCGTGCAGGCCGACCCGCAGCACGCTCTGGCCCAGAGGCAACGCGCGAGACGCACGCAGCGACGTCGCCTGCTGGAGGTCCGAGGCCTGGTGGGCGGGCACCGCTCCCCGCACCGTGACATCCGTCTGACGGCGGCGGACGGCACCCGGTTGGTCGCTTCGTTCCTACCGGGGCCGTCCCGCGACGCGCCGGCGGTCGTGATCGCCCACGGGTTCGCCGCGCACCGACGCAAGCCGGCGTACGCCCTCCTCGGCGACGTGCTCGCCGGGACGATGTCCGTCCTCGCGCTCGACCTGCGGGGTCACGGCGGCTCCGGCGGCTGGTGCACGCTCGGTGGCGACGAGCGGCTCGACGTCGCCGCAGCCCTCCGCGTCCTCCGTGACGCCGGCCACCGCCGGGTCGTCGCGGTGGGCCTGTCGATGGGTGGGACCGCCGTGCTGCACGCCCTGGCGCATGGTGCACCCGCCGACGCCGCTGTGGTGATCTCGACGCCGTCGGTGGTCGGCATCGTGGAGACCCGGGCCCTGGCCGGCCTCGACGACGTGTGGCGAACCACCTGGAAGCGGGTCGGCTTGCGGCTGCTGACCGGGGTGCGCCTGGCGGCGCCCCGAGCGTTCGACGCGCTCCCGGACCCACGCGAGCTGGCGGCCAAGGTCGATCTGCCGCTGCTGGTCGTCCACGGCGAGGACGACCACTTCTTCCCGTTCCGCCACGGGGCGGAGCTCCACGCCGCAGCGAGGGGACCAGCGACGCTGTGGCGTGAGCCCCCCGCGTTCGGACACGCCGAGGACGGCATCACCCCGGCGTTCGCGGTGGCGCTGGGCCAGGCGGTCCACGCCGCGCTCTCGACCGGTCGGTTCCCCGACCGTGGTCAGGCGCGCAGCGTCTGGTGAGCGACCGGCCGACCCGTTGGGGCAGAGGTACCATGCCGGGGAAACCCGTCGCTGACGTCCGGTCAGCGGTGAACCACGAGATCGAGGAACGACGATGGAGAACACGCCACGCACCGAGCCCATCACCGGACGCGACCTGCTGGGGTCCTCCGGTGGGTGCTCGTGCGGGTGCTGTGGGGACACGGCGCCGGCTCAGAGCCGCGACGAGGAGATCGCCGAGCTGCGGCAGCTGCACTCCTCCGTCGAGGAGCGGCTCGCCGAGCTCGAGGGCCGCTGACCACGCGGGCTGGCGCGGTCGCCGCTTCCCGCCTGTCACGAGCGGTGGTGCCACGGCTCGCGCAGCTCGTAGGTCCGTAGGTCCGAGATCGGCCCCGACAGCTCGTCGACCAGGGTCAGGCCCTGGTCGCGGATCTGATCGGGGTCGCGTCCGGAAGCAGCACCGCCAGGCGGGTAGTAGACCACCTCGGTGAACCCGTTGTCGCCGTGGTCGGCGATCAACCCACCGACGACGTCCAGGTCGTGCTCGTACATGTGGTGTTGGGCGGTCTCGGCGACCCGTTCCATCGCGTCGCGCAGCCCGGTCGTGCGGCCCTGGAAGATCTGGACGAAGCCGGAGGCGTCGGGGCGGTCGTCACCGAACGTCGCGACCGCGACGCAGTCGATCACACGAGTGTCGGACAGGTGCTGTTGCAGGTCCCGCCACCACGCCTCCTGCTCCGGCCGCTGGCTGTTCAACCGCGCCGCGAACGGGGACGCGAACCGCATGACCGAGATGAACTGCCCGTCGTCGCTGATCCCCGCGGTCGACGCCAGCCAGCCGTCGGCGCCCGGCGCCAGGTCACGCACCCAGCGGTCGTAGGCCTGTTGGACGGCTCGTGGATCCTCGACGCCCGCCTGGACGATCTGGACGAAGATGTCGGTCAGTGCGACGAACCCAGCCATGTGGGCCCCTCAACCGTCGCAGGCGCAGGTGTTGATCTCCCGCACGATCGTCCCGTGGCCGGTGTGCAGGTGCGTCGTGCACGGCATGCACGGGTCGAAACTACGCACGGCCCGGACCATGTCGATCCCCGTGTAGTCGTTGGGCTCGGCGATCCGTTCGAGGATGGGGGTGTTGAGCACCGACTCCTCGTACGCGCCGGGCTGGTCGAACGGGTCGCGCGGTGAGGCGTTGATCGTCGACGGGGTGCAGATCTGGTAGTTGACGATCTTGCCCTGGTCGAGCACGCAGTGGTGGGTCAACCAGCCCCGCCCCGCGCCCCACCAGCCCACGCCGAGGCGCTCGTCCCGGGGGATACGGCGCTCGAGCTCCTTGTCGTCGACCGCGGCGACCCTGTCCTCGCCCTTCTTCAGCAGCCGGTGCGCGGCGACCACGTTGTCCAGCGACACGAGCTGCGAGAACAGGTAGTGGTAGGCACGGCCGCGGTTGCGCTCGAAGGCGTTCCAGACGTCCGGCACCTCCCACTCGAACTCGGCCTCGGCCTGCATGCCCTTGGGCACCCGCATCCGCAGGCTGCGGCCCGTCGCCTCGTAGAAGTCGCTCGGCGGGTGCTTCTGCGCCAGGGCGGTCATCAACAGGCGCGCGTACGCGCCTGCCTCGACCGTCTGGCGGTCCCACCGCGGGGTGCACGCCCAGGTGTACTTGCCGCGGAAGTCCTTCGCGCCTGGCCGGGGCAGCGTCCGCTTGTTCCACGGATGGTACGGGCTGAGCGGGTTGCCGAGCGGATCGGTGTCGTAACGCTGCTCGCCGTCGGCCCACTCGTCGTACCACGAGTGCTCGACGAACTCCTCGAACCCCATGTTCATGTCGGTCAGGCGCGTGGTCACAAGCTCACCGTCGATGACCACCCCCGGCGTGGACGGTCGCCGTTCACCCCACTCGTTGCAGTTGGCGTAGGTGGCGTCGTACGCGTACGGGTCGTCCCAGTAGCCCGGATCGATCAGGTTGGCGCGGCGGGCCCCGACCTGCTTGTAGCGCTCGTCCGCCTCGTAGAAGAACTCCGCGATGTCGTCCCACACCGCGACCATCCGCTGGGCGTAATCGAACGTCGCGGACAGGCGTGACTGGAACTCGTTGAGCGTCTGCAGCGTGAACGTCGTCGACACCCCTCCGGGCACGATCGTCTGCGGATGCGGGTACTTGCCGTGCAAGAGCGAGAACTGCTCACGGGCCACACGGGTGAATTGCAGACCCTCGCGGTACAGCTCACCGGTCAGCGGGTTCAACGCCGCCATCAGGTCGGCCATGGTGTCGAACCCGTGGAAGTTCTTCCCCGGACAGCTCCACTTCTCCGCCTTGGGCCACAGCTCGGGGTTCGTGCGCTTGACCACGGCCTCGGAGTAGTCGGGCCCGGCCAGCAGGTACAGGTGCAGCGGGTTGTCGTAGCCCATCTCGGCCGCTTCGCCGAGGTTGCGGATCACCGTCCCCAACGGTGGGGGCTGCAGCCCCCAAGCCATCTCGACGGCGTACGCGGCGGCGTGCGAGTGCACGCCACCGCATACCCCGCACGCCCGGGAGGCGACGAAGATCGCATCACGGGGATCTCGGTCCATCAGGATGACCTCGTACCCGCGGAACAGGGGCGCCTGCGAGTGGACGTTGAGGTGGCGGCCTTCAGACAGGTCGGCGGTCACATGCAGGGCCAGCGCCCCCGCGATGCGGGTCACCGGATCCAT
>JALYHG010000141.1 GCA_030776725.1 Actinomycetota bacterium | reverse complement strand
TAGCAGCGCACAGTGGCTGCAACAACGCGAAGCGGAACGCCTTCGCCGCCGTGCGCCCGCACCTCGAACGCTGGGTCGGCCGGTTCTCCCCTTCCGGTGCTCAGCGCCGGCGTCTCGATGTCGCGACACGACGGCTCGACTGGCCGCGCGATCCCGAGCGGACCCTCGGTGCGGCGCGCGGCCTGTACCTGTGGTTGCCCCAGGGGACGAAGCTGTGGGAGGCCGACGGGCGGTTCGTTGACCACGACCCCGATGTGGCCCGGGCCGCGTTGACCACGCCGGGCGGTGACCGCTCCATGCTCGCAGCCGATGAGCCGGGTGATTACGACGCGTAGTGCTGTGTCGCCGTATCCGGCGGTCGGTGCCTCCCGTCCAACCGGACCCCGCACGGACGAACCCGTCCGTCGCCGCGAAGCCAGGCTGTTCTACGAGCCGATCGATCGAGGAGTTACCTATGGCGAACCGCGGGGCGGGCAGCCAAGACGGGATCGAGGCCGAGCATCCCGACGACGAGCGTCATCCCGGAGCGACTGCCTCGGAACCCAGCGACATCCCTGCCGGGGGATGGAAGCAGGTCCTGCTGCGGACCAAGGACGAGATCAAGGCGGACAGGGTCGGGTTGATGGCGGCCGGTGTCGCCTTCTACGCGATGTTGGCCATCGTCCCGGCGCTGATCGCGGCGATCACCCTGTGGGGGCTGGTGTCGGAGCCCGCGCAGATCGAGCAGACCGTCGCCACCTGGTCGAACGCGCTGCCGCAGAGCGCAGCCGAGCTCATCGGTGAGCAGGTCGGGCGGATCGCGGCGACCTCAACCAGGACCCTGGGCTGGGCGCTGCTCGCATCCCTGCTCGGTGCGCTGTGGGCCGCCTCCTCAGGCACCAAAGGACTCATGAACGCCGTCACCGCCGCTTACAACGAAGATGAGACACGCGGCTTCTTCAAGGTGCGGGGGATCGCGCTGGCGCTGACGATCGGCGCGATCTTCTTCGCCCTGATCGCCATCGGGCTGATCGCTGTGGTCCCGGTCGTGCTCGGCGATCTCGGTCTGGGCGAACTCGGCCAGATGCTGATCCGCTGGGGCCGCTGGCCGATCCTGGCGATCGCCGTCGTCTTCGGCCTGGCCGCGATCTACCGGTACGCCCCCAACCGCGATGAGCCCCGCTGGAACTGGGTCAGTACCGGCTCCGTCGTCGCGACCATCATCTGGCTGATCGCCTCGGCCGGGTTCGCGTGGTACGTCAACTCGTTCGGGTCCTACGCCGAGACCTACGGTTCGCTGGCCGGCGTGATCGTGCTGATGCTGTGGTTCTTCCTGACCGCGTTCGCGATCCTCATCGGCGCTGAACTGAACGCGGAGATGGAGCATCAAACTCGGCGCGACACGACCCGTGGCGAACCGCAGCCGATCGGCCGCCGTGACGCGTACGTGGCCGACACCAGACCCGACCAGTCGTCGTAGTACGGCGTCGTCTCGGGTGCGGAGATGGCCGTCCATCAGGAGTCGCGGTCGACCGTCCATGGCGCTCACTGTGTCGCGCCAGGGTCAACGCCCAGATCAGAGCGTGATGACGTGGTCGGGCGGAGCGGCCGCCAACGCCGCGTACAGGTCCGGGAAGCAGCCGACCTGTACGCCGTCGACCACGTTCGTCGGTTTGCAGTCGCCGGGCTCACCTTCGGCCAGGCCGCGGGCGATCGCGCAACGGTCGCACATCATCAGCAGGATCCCGCGTTCCGACGCCTGCCGGGCCAGGCGCTCCCCCAGCGGGTCACCCTTGCGCAGCACCCAGTTGTTGTCGTCGAAGAAGAAGATGCCGACGACATCGGCGCCGTGGCCGTCCTCCTCCAGCTGCGGGAGGATCATCTGTCCGAGCTTGTACGCCGCGGCGCTCGGCGTGGCCAACACGTATGCGACCTTCATGTCGGGCTCCTGTCTGCGGTCGGTCTGCCCGGGCACTGGGCGCCGCCCATCCTGTCAACGACAGCCAGCCTGGTCCAGCGCTCGGGCTGTCCGGCGCATCACGTGGGGGCCAGGTTTCGGCTGTCGCGCCCCGCACGGTCCACGCCCGGTGAGGATCACTCGTCCCCGCGGTCGCGCCGTCGGACGGTGCGGAACGTGATCGAGTAGCGCAGGTCCTTGACCGGTGGGATGCTGTGCTGCCAGGCGGAGCGGGCAGGACCCGACAGCAGGTAGGCCGAGCGGGGCGGAAGCTCGAGGTCGAAGACCGACCGCG
>JALYHG010000140.1 GCA_030776725.1 Actinomycetota bacterium | reverse complement strand
TCGAGCGGCCGGGGGCAGAACGAGCAGATCACGAAGTTGCGCCCCTGGAAGGTCTGGTGGACCGGTGGCGGGGCGTGGACCTTCTTCACGATCGGTTCGAAATCGGCGATGTTGAACGTGTACGGGTAGAGGTAACCGTCCCACCCGACGGCGTCGAACGGATGATGGTCGAGCACGTAGCGCTGCAGGCCACCGCCGATCCGGACGTTGACCACGAACTCGCCCCGCTCGTCGTGCGTGCGGAGCTCCGTCGGGGGGTGCACGTCGCGGTTGGAGAACGGGGCGTGCTCGAGCAGCTGGCCGTAGTCGTTGCGGTACCGGCGCGGGATCTCGATCAGCCCCAGCGAGGTGAAGACGAGGTAGCGCTGGGGTTGCCGATCGTCGGGACGGAACCGGTAGGTGATGCCCCGCGGGACCACGATGTAATCGCCGGGCACGTAGGGGAGGTCTCCCAGGACGGTCTCGACGGTCCCGCCTCCCTCGTGGACGAAGATGACCTCGTCGGCTTCGCCGTTGCGGTAGAAGTCGCCCATCGGCTCGGCGGCCCGGCACAGAGCGATCTCGACGTCCCGGTTCCACATCAGCAGCCGGCGTCCGCTGACGGCGTCACCGGCTGGCGGCAGCGTCCAGGTCTCGAACAGGTGGTGGGCGTGGGCGTCGGGGATCCACTCGTCGCGTCGCAGCCGACGGAACGCGCCGATGTGCTTGACCCGCACGGGGGTGTTGAGGTGGTAGAGGATCGACGACGCCCCGGCGAACCCCTCGACGCCCAGGACCTGCTCGGTCAGCAACCGGTCGCCCTGCCACAGCTGGGTGTGCCGCTTGCGGGGGATGCGTCCGCGCACCTGGTACATGACCATCCGCGCACACTCCTGGCCGGGCTCCCGACCGACCGCAGCGCTGCGGTCGGCGGGACGAGGATGGCACAGTCGGGCGCGCTCGGCAGCACCGCGCCCGGCCCGCGCCAACTCACCGCCGCAGCGGCGTCGACGGCGGTCCCTCGATGACGCGGTTGGAGATCGCGCCGAGCTCGTCCACCGTGAGGGTGACCTCGTCGCCCGGCTGCAACCACGGGTAGGTCTCGGCGCCGTGGACGAGCGCCAGCTCGAGGATGCACCCGCCGGGGGCCGTGCCCGAGCCGATCACGTCGCCCGGGCGGATCCAAGCCCCGCGCGAGGCGAACGCGACGAGCTCGCCGAACGACCAGTACAGGTCCGCGCACGACGTCCGGGTGTACTCGCGGCCGTTGACGGATGCGGTCATGGTCAGGGCGTAGCCGCGGCCGACGGCGTGGGGCTCGAGCTCGTCGGGGGTGACCAGGAACGGGCCGAGGGTGGTGGCGAAGTCCTTGCTCTTGGCCGGGCCGAGCTGCGAGCGCGTGTCGCTGCGTTGCAGGTCACGGGCACTCCAGTCGTTCATCACCGTGAAACCGGCGATGTGGTGGGCAGCCGTCTCGGGGTCCAGGTCGCGGCCGGCGAGCCCGACGATCGCGGCGACCTCCAGCTCGAAGTCCAGCGCGTGCGAGCCGGGCGGGATGGCCACGTCCGCACCCGGGTCCACGATCGCGTGCGGGTTGCTGAAGTAGAACGCCGGGCGCCGGTACCAGTCGGGGTCCATCTCCACGCCGCGGGCCCGCCGAGCGGTGCGCACGTGCGCCTCGAACGCGGAGAAGTCACGCACGGACGGGGGGTCGGGGATCGGGGCGCGGAGCTGGACGTCGGCCACCGCGAGCTCCTCGGCGGGGTCCTGCCCGGCGCGGTGACCCGCCTCCGCCAGCGCCTCAGGGCCGTCCCGGAGCAGCCCCAGTAGGGACGCGTCGGGCGGGAGCCCGCCGATGCGGCCGTCGATGACGAGCCCGACGCGGTCGGGACCGTCCGTGTCGTGGCGGTAGGTCGCCCACCGCATGGGTCCTCCGATCCCCGGCTTGTAGCATCATCACCGAGGACGGGCCGCCCGTCGCCCGCGACGGGGAACGGGCGACGGTGTGTGGTCCTCGCCAGCGGGCGTGGCGGAACGGTTGACGCAGGGCGCTTAAACCGCCCCGGGGTTGCGACCCCATGCAGGTTCGAATCCTGTCGCCCGCACTTGTCTTCGGACGCGAGCGGCGACGCACCGGTGGTCAGCTCGCGCAGGTCGTCTGCGCGGACAGGCTGCCGTGCAGCCAGCGGTCGACGACCTCGATGAAACGATCGGGGGCTTCCAGCTGAGGGACGTGGCCGATGTCGGTGAAAACCTCCAGCTGCCAGTCGGGGCGGCGCCGGGCGAGGTCGCGGGCCACTTCGACGGGGACCAGGCGGTCCCGATCGCCCTGGATGATCAGGGCTGGCGCTTCGATCGCCTCGATCATGTCGGCGACGCGCCGGCGGCCGACCATCCGCACCACCAGCGACCGGGCCGACTGCAGGAAGCAGCGGCGGCTCCACGGTTGCAGGATGCGCTCGTGGGCCATCTCCACGTGTGCCTCCCACGCCTCGTCGGCGATGCGCGACGCGTCCACGCTGCACAACCGCAACGCCTGCTCGACGAGGCCTTCGGGTCGGAGTCTGCGCCTGCGCCAGGACAGGAAGCGGTCCGCCAGCCCCGGGATCATGTACACCGCGAACATCCCCAGCACCAGGGGGTCGCGCGGGACGATCTTCTCGCGTGGCAGCGCCGCCCCGACCAGGATCACGCCGGCGACCAGCTCGGGGGTCGAGGCTGCGACGGTCAGCGCCACGTACCCGCCCATGGAGTTGCCGGCGAGCACCGCTGGCTGGTCGAGGTGGCCCAGGTAGCGCTGCACGAGGCGGCGGTGATCGACGATGCGTGCACGCCGGCCGACCGGCGGGGTGAGGCCGTGCCCGACGAGGTCCAACGCGACCACGCGACCGTGTTCCGCCAGGCGCTCTCCGACCGAGATCCAGTTGGCGTGGGATCCGCCGAGTCCGTGCAGCAGGACGATCGGCTGACCCCTGCCGCCGAAGTCGACGACGTGCAGGGGTCCGTCGCGTCGTAGGGTTCGATGCTGCACGTTGCGACTCTACGCCGCGCTCGGGTGGCGGCCGCTGCCGCGACGTGGGCACCGGCCGCGGCCAGCAGCCGGGCGGCGGCCGCTCCGGCGGCGC
>JALYHG010000139.1 GCA_030776725.1 Actinomycetota bacterium | reverse complement strand
GCTGGGGAGGGCGAACAAGCCTGACTCCGCGGCCGGTCGGTGCAGCAGCACGTGCATCACGACGACGAGCACGCACACCGCCGCGTAGGCGAACCACAGGAGGTAGGCCCCGCCAGCGTCAGCACGGCCAGGCCCCGGTTGGTCGGCCCGAGCGCGGCCAGCAGCAGGACGGCGACGACCACGATCATCAGGTGTGCGCCCGCCTCCAGGAGACGACCCGCCCGACCGCGGGCCGTGACCTTGGACCGCAGCCAGCCGGCGAAGCCGGGCGGGAGGAGCAGGACGAACAGCGCGAGCAGCAGCGACGAGAAGTCGAAGAACGGGTGGGCGAGATCGGCCGCCAGCAGCGTGTGGAACCCGACGGCCAGCACCACACCGACGGTGCGGGTACGGCGCACAACCAGCATCACCGGAACCGCGAGTTCCACGAGGATCGTCCCGGCGATCACGGCCCGGGACACCCCGCCAGCCACGAGGTGATCCAGGCCGAAGACTGCCAGCGACTCCTGGGCGAAGAACGTCGCGCAGCTCACGGCCGGGTCCAGGAAGTCCTGGTTGAGCTTCGCGAAGGCGGCGAAGGCGTAGAAGACCAGCAGGATCCAGCGGGCCGCCGGCGCGAACGTGTGGAACAGCTCGGCAGCGGTCAGGCGCCGATCCCTGCACCAGACCGAGGCCGCGGACGCCAGCACGGCAAGGCTGACGAAGCCGCCGACCAACCAGTGGTTGCCCAGACGCGGCGTCTCCAGCCACACGCTCGACAGCTGCAGCGCCGCCAACAAGACGAACAGCCGGGGATCGCGTGATCTGAATAGGACCGCGACGGCGACGCCCCCGAGCGCCAAGAGGTTGACCCCCAGCGCCGTAGGCTCGGGGAAGGCCTCGAAGCGCATCGGTCCGCTGAAGATGTGGAATAGGACCGCGATGGCCCACATAACCGAGAAGGTCACCGCCGCGGCGCTCTCGTGGGTTCCGCGGCGCTCCGCGACTGCGTCGCCCCGAGCGACCGCCACGCCCCGGACGTCGTCTGACACGTGGATAGCCCAACGGATGCTGACAGCCGGACGGGATGCTACCCCCGCCCCGACGCCACGATCCGCGCACCGGATAGGCTCGGCAGCGTGAGCCGCGGCACGCCGCACGGCCCGGCTGGACGGGCCAATCCGCCGCCTCGACGCTACGGCAGAAGGACCGCAGGTGGCGACCAACGAGAAGGCCGCGGGCCACGCCCACCAGCCTGGCGATGCGGCCTTGCAGGACGCTCCCGAGCCAGCTCACGAAGGTCCCGACCTTCGATCGCTGATCAATCCCGACGTCGATCCGCGGGAGCTGCTGCCCAACCTCGAGCCGGTGCAGCTCCTCGACCGCGACGGGGTGTTCCACGAGCACGACGACTACCCGCTGGACCTGAAAGACGAGGACTTCCGGCGCCTGTACCGCCACATGGTCGTGGCACGCCGCGTCGACCAAGAAGCGATCAACCTGCAGCGCCAGGGCCAGCTCGGGGTCTACGCGTCGTGCCGCGGCCAGGAAGCCGCGCAAGTCGGTAGCGCCTACGCGCTGGCGGAGCATGACTGGATCTTCCCGTCCTACCGGGAGCTGGCAGCCGGCATCACCCGCGGGATCGACACGGCCGCGACGCTGCACATGTACCGGGGGACGTGGCTGTCCGACCACGACCCGCACGAGTTCAACTTCGCGTTGATGACGATCCCGATCGGGACCCAGACGCTGCACGGCGTGGGGTTCGCGATGGGCGCGCGGCTCGACGACAACCCGATCGTCGCGCTGATCTACTTCGGTGACGGTGCCACGTCGGAGGGCGACACCAACGAGGCGTTGAACTTCGCGGGGGTGTTCCAGGCGCCGTGTGTCTTCTTCTGCCAGAACAACCAGTACGCGATCTCGGTCCCGCTGTCGAAGCAGACCCACGCCCCGTCGATCGCACACAAGGGCGTGGGGTTCGGGATGCCGGGGCGGCGGCTGGACGGCAACGACGTCCTCGCGTCGTACGCGGTGACCAAGTGGGCGGTGGAACGGGCCCGCGTGGGCGAGGGCCCGACGCTGATCGAGGCGCTGACCTACCGCATGGAGGCCCACACCACCTCCGACGACGCGACCCGGTACCGCACGCGCGATGAGCTGGAGTACTGGGCGACGTTCGATCCCATCTCGAGGATGGAGACGTTCCTCAAGCGCCGCGACCTGTGGGAGGACGCCTTCGCCGACGACGTCGAGGAGCAGGCCAGGCAACAGTCCGAACACGTCCGCGAGCAGATCTACGACGCGCCTCACCCCGACCCGCTCGAGCTCTTCGAGCACGTCTACGTCGAGCCCCCACCGCACCTCGAGCGCCAGCGTGAACAGCTGCGGGCCGAACTCGAGGCCGCCGAGGAGCGCTGAACGTGGCCACGGTGACGATGGCGCAGGCTCTCAACCGGGCACTGCACGACGAGATGACGACAGACGACCGGGTGCTGGTCTTCGGGGAGGACGTCGGCCGGCTCGGTGGCGTCTTCCGCGTCACCGACAAGCTGCAGGACGGTTTCGGCCAGGAGCGCTGCTTCGACACGCCGCTGGCCGAGTCGGGGATCCTGGGCACGTCGCTGGGCTTGGCGCTGTACGGGTTCAAGCCGGTCCCCGAGATCCAGTTCGACGGGTTCGCCTACCCGGCGTTCGAGCAGCTGGTCAGCCACATCGCCAAGTACCGGAACCGCTCGCGGGGAACGGTGACCATCCCCGTCACGGTGCGCATCCCCTACGGGGGTGGCATCGGTGCCGTGGAGCATCACTCGGAGAGCCCAGAGACCTACTGGGTGCACACAGCCGGGCTGAAGGTGGTGACCCCCAGCACCCCGTCGGACGCCTACACGATGTTGCGTCAGTCGATCCAGCACCCCGACCCGGTGGTGTTCCTCGAACCCAAGCGGCGGTACTGGATGCAGGAGGACTGCGAGCTGCCGGTGGAGGACCCGCGGCCCTTGCACCAGGCGGTCGTCCGTCACGAGGGCAGCGACGTCACGCTGGTCGCGTACGGGCCGATGGTGCGGACGGCGACCGAGGCTGCGGGCGCCGCCGCCGACGAGCTCGACGCGAGCGTCGAGGTCGTGGACCTGCGCTCGCTCAACCCGCTCGACGAGCGCACCGTCGTCGCGTCGGTTCGGAGGACCGGCCGGTGCGTCGTGGTCCACGAGGCGGCGATGACCCTGGGGATGGGCGCCGAGATCGCCGCCCGGGTGCAGGAGATGGCCTTCTACCACCTCGAAGCGCCCGTGCTCCGCGTCACCGGGTTCGACACCCCCTACCCACCGGCGAAGCTCGAGCAGTTCTGGCTGCCCGACGTCGATCGCATCCTGGACGTCGTCGACCAGTCGCTGTCCTTCTAGACGGATGCTGCACGGAGCGTCTGCAGGCGACCTGCGAGGAGAGAGGGCGGGAGTTCGGTGATCGACCGCAGACGCTAGATGGGAGCGAGCGCATGGGTGAGATCCGCGATTTCGTCGTCCCCGACCTCGGCGAGGGCTTGGAATCGGGAGAGATCGTCGCCTGGCACGTCGACGTCGAGGACCACGTCGAGCTGAACCAGGACATCTGTGATCTCGAGACCGCCAAGGCGACGGTGTCGGTGCCGTGCCCGTTCGCGGGGACGCTCGTCGAGCGCTTCGGCGCTGTCGGCGATGAGCTCGCGGTCGGTGAGCCGCTGATCCGCATCGACGTCGAGGAGGTCGCCGCGGCAGCCGACGTCCCAGAGGGCGTCGACGACCAGCTCGAGGTGGCCGACGGACCCGCGACGGCCGGCTCCGAGGCGGGCCCGGAGGCCGGCGCCCCAGACGACGCCCCAGACGACGCCCCAGACGACGCTCAGGACACCGATGTGCTGGTGGGGTACGGCGCCGCGGCGGGATCGGCGACGCGGCGGCGGCGGAACGCGATCCGCAAGCGACCCACCGGCCCCGGTGGGGACGGCGACCCCTCCTCGCGATCGCAGCGGCCCCTGGCCCCCCCGCCGGTGCGCAAGCTCGCCAGGGACCTCGGCGTCGACCTGGCAGCGATCGCTCCCGGCTCGGGCAAGGACGGCATCGTCACCCGCGACGACGTCCGCGCCGCCGCGCAGGCGGCCGGTGGCGGGCCCCAGGCGCAGCAGGCTCCCCAGGCGCAGCAGGCCTCCGAGACGGAGCAGGCGTCCCAGGCCGTCGCGCACCGCATCGGCGGGGTGACGGCGGACCTCGGCTTCCGGGGGCGTGCGCCGGGTGACGTGATCGGGCTGTCGGGGATCCGAAAACGCATCGCCGAGAAGATGATCCGGTCACGGACCACCATCCCGCACGCGTCGGCGTCCGTCACGGTCGACTGCACGGCGACGTGGGAGCTGGCCGACCGGCTGACCCGCTCGGCGCGCTCGGAGGGTCACAGCGGCCGGATCACAGCCTTCACGGTCGTGGCGCGCGCCACGGTCCTGGCGCTGCGGAGGTTCCCGATCCTGAACGCGTTCCTCGACGAAGACGCCGACGAGATCCGCCTGTTCGAGGCCATCCACCTCGGCATCGCGGTCGACACCGACCGGGGCCTGCTGGTTCCGGTGGTTCACGACGCCCACCGGCGTTCCACCCTCGAACTGGCGCGCGAGCTGACCCGCTTGGCAGCGGCCGCCCGGGACGGCTCGATCGGACCGGAGGACCTGACCGGTGGGACCTTCACCGTCAACAACTACGGGTCGCTCGGGAACGACATCGCCGACCCGATCATCAACCACCCCGAGGCTGCGATCCTCGGCGTCGGAGCGACCAAGGAGCGGCCCTGGGTGGTGGACGGGGCGCTGGCGGTGCGCCGGACGGTGACGCTCACGGTCGCCTTCGACCACCGCATCGCCGATGGCGGCGACGCAGGCCGGTTCGTGTCGTACGTCGGGGAGCTGGTCGAGGAACCATCGCGGATCCTGCTGCACAGCTGAAGCGCGGGCGGCGGGCACCGCACGTCCCGTAGCGCGTCGGCTGACGCGCTGGCACCCACCGACGGACGGACGGGGCGATGGTCGGGGCGGTCCCCGGCGAGTCCGGAGCCGCCTGCCTACAGTGGCCGGCGGGCATCCCGTCCGCACCCAAGGGAGGTGCATGTTGAGTCGCGCCGCCACGCCTGCGGCCCCGGATGACAGGACGGAGGAGGGCCACGAGGGTCGCAGTCGCGTGGTCATCGAAGGCGTCACGCCGCGGGTGGGCCTGGGTCGGTACGCGGTGAAGCGCACGGTCGGTGAGGACGTCGTGGTCGAGGCGGACGTGTTCACCGACGGCCACGACGAGATCTCGTGCGATGTGCGGTGGAGGACGGTTGGGACGGACCGGCGCGAACCCAACCACGGCCCCTGGCACGACGTGGCCATGGAGGCCCTCGGCAACGATCGCTGGCAGGCGCGGTTCACGGTCACCGAACTGGGTTTCTACGAGTACGCCATCGTCGGGTGGGTCGACCGGTTCAAGACGTGGGTGCACGACCTGGAGAAACGTGTCGCAGCCGACCAGGACGTCGGCATCGATCTGCTCATCGGAGCCAACCTGATCGACGAGGCCGTCGCCGGTGCCGACGGGGCGGACGGCGACCGGCTACAGGAGTACGCCGACCGCCTCAGCGGGGACGCCCCGATGTGGGAGCGTGCGCAGGCGGCGCTGCACGAGGAGCTGGCGATCCTGATGCGGCGCCACGGGCCGAAGCGGTTCGCGACCACCTACCCGTACCTGCTGCCGGTCTGGGTGGACCGGGAACGCGCCCGCCACAGCGCGTGGTACGAGATGTTCCCGCGGTCGGCGTCGCCCGATCCGGACCGGCACGGCACCCTCCAGGACGTGATCGACCGCCTGCCGTACGTCGAGGCACTGGGCTTCGACGTCCTGTACCTCCCGCCGATCCACCCGATCGGCGAGACAGCGCGGAAGGGCCGCGACAACTATCCCGTCGCCGACGAGGGCGACGTCGGTAGCCCCTGGGCGATCGGCTCCCACGATGGTGGGCACAAGTCGGTGCACCCTGAGCTCGGCACGGTGGAGGACGTCGCGAAGCTGGCCCAGGCCTGCCGCGATCGCGGGTTGGAACTCGCTCTGGATGTCGCCTTCCAGTGCTCACCGGATCACCCGTACGTCCGTGAGCACCCTGAGTGGTTCCTGCACCGCCCCGACGGGACGATCCAGTACGCCGAGAACCCGCCGAAGAAGTACCAGGACATCTACCCGTTCGATTTCGAGACCGAGGACTGGCAGGCACTGTGGGAGGAGCTGAAGAGCATCTTCACCTTCTGGATCGACCAGGGCGTGCGGGTCTTCCGGGTTGACAACCCGCACACCAAGCCGTTCCCGTTCTGGGAGTGGTGCATCACCGAGATCCGGCGCGATCACCCGGACGTGATCTTCCTGTCCGAGGCGTTCACCCGACCGAAGGTGATGGCTCAGCTCGCCAAGCTCGGGTTCACCCAGTCCTACACCTACTTCGCGTGGCGGAACGATGCGTGGAGCTTGCAGCAGTACTTCACCGAACTGACCCAGACGGACCTGGTCGAGTACTTCCGGCCCAACGCCTGGCCCAACACCCCCGACATCCTGACCGAGTACCTGCAGTACAACGGGCGCCCGGCGTTCGTGCAGCGGCTGATCCTGGCCGCAACGCTCGCGGCGAACTACGGCATCTACGGCCCGGCGTTCGAGTTGCAGGAGCACGTCGCGATCCGGCCGGGGTCGGAGGAGTACCTGCACTCCGAGAAGTACGAAGTCCGCCACTGGCAACTCGATGCGGAAGGGTCGCTGCGCGATCTGATCGCCCGCGTGAACCGGATCCGTCGCGACCATCCAGCCCTGCACGCAGATCGTCGGCTTCACTTCCACACGATCGACAACCCGGCGATGCTCGTGTACTCCAAGTCCACGCCCGATCTGAGCGACGTCATCCTGTGCGTGGTCAACACCGATCCGCACAACATGCAGTCGGGCTGGACCCACCTGGACCTGCACGATCTCGGCCTGGACGATGGCGAGGCGTTCCAAGCCCACGACCTGCTGACCGGTGCGCGGTACTCCTGGCAGGGTTCGGCCAACTTCGTGCAGCTGTCTCCGGACGTGCCCGCGCACGTGTTCCGCGTGCTGCCGCAGCACCGGACCGAGCGCGACTTCGCGACCTACCGATGACGGCCCGGATGCTCGACGGACACGGCGGGTTCGACGACGATCCGCTGTGGTACAAGGACGCGGTCATCTACGAGCTGCACGTTCGCGCCTTCCACGACAGCGACGCGGACGGCATCGGGGACTTCGCCGGGATGACCGAGAAGCTCGACTACCTCCGCGACCTCGGCGTCACCGCCCTGTGGCTACTGCCGTTCTACCCGTCGCCGCTGCGCGACGACGGCTACGACATCGCCGACTACACCTCGGTGCACCCCTCGTACGGCAACCTGCGGCAGTTCAAGAGGTTCCTGCGCGAGGCCCACCGCCGTGGACTGAAGGTGATCACCGAGCTGGTCATCAACCACACCTCCGACGAGCACCCGTGGTTCCGGCGGGCGGTGGCGGCGCCGCCCGGCAGCAGCCACCGTGACTTCTACGTGTGGAGCAAGACCGCTCAGCGCTACGAGGACGCCCGGATCATCTTCCAGGACTTCGAATCGTCGAACTGGACGTGGCACCGTGGTGCGGACGCCTACTACTGGCACCGGTTCTACTCCCACCAGCCCGACCTCAACTACGACAACCCCGAGGTCATGGCGGCGGTGGAGGAGGTCCTCGACTTCTGGATGGACATGGGTGTGGACGGGATGCGCCTGGACGCCATCCCGTACCTCGTCGAGCGGGAAGGCACCAACTGCGAGAACCTCCCCGAGACCCACCAGGTCCTGAAGGACCTGCGCAAGCACCTCGACGCCACGCACGACAACCGCATGTTGCTCGCCGAGGCGAACCAGTGGCCGGAGGACGCCGCAACCTACTTCGGTGACGGCGACGAGTGCCACATGAACTTCCACTTCCCCCTGATGCCTCGGCTGTTCATGGCGGTGCGGATGGAGGATCGCTTCCCGATCATCGACATCCTGCAGCAGACGCCCGACATCCCCGAGGCCTGCCAGTGGGCGGTGTTCCTGCGCAACCACGACGAGCTGACCCTCGAGATGGTCACCGACGAGGAACGCGACTACATGTACCGGGCGTACGCCCGCGAGGAACACATGCGGGTCAACCTCGGCATCCGTCGGCGGTTGGCACCGCTCCTGGGCAACAACCGCCGCTTGATCGAGCTGCTGAACGGTTTGCTGTTCTCGATGCCCGGCACGCCCGTCCTGTACTACGGCGACGAGATCGGTATGGGCGACAACATCTTCCTCGGCGACCGCAACGGCGTCCGAACCCCGATGCAGTGGTCGTCGGACCGCAACGCCGGGTTCTCGCGCGCCAACCCGCAGCGGCTGTACCTGCCGATCATCATCGACCCCGAGTACCACTTCGAGACGGTGAACGTCGAGGCGCAGCAGGCCAACCCGTCGTCGTTGCTGTGGTGGATGAAACGCCTGATCGCGTTGCGGAAGCGACACCGGGTGTTCGGTCGGGGGACCATCGAGTTCCTGTTCCCCGACAACCCGAAGGTGTTGGCGTTCGTCCGTGCGTACGGCGACGAGCGGGTCCTGGTGGTGGCCAACCTCAGCCGCTTCACGCAGGCGGTCCAGCTGGACCTGTCCGACTACCGGGGGGCCACCCCGGTGGAGATGTTCGGCCGCACGCCGTTCCCCTCGATCGGGGAGCTGCCCTACTTCCTGACGCTCGGGCCGCACAGCTTCTACTGGTTCACGATCGACCACACCCGCGAGGAGATCGCCGTTGGGTACCGCGGCCAGCAGGCGGAACCTGCACCCAGCGTGGCTGCCGAGGAGCGCGACGTACCGGTCGTGACCACCGCGGGTCCGTGGCAGAGCCTGTTCCGTGGCCGCACGACCGCCGCGGTGGAACGGGTGCTGCCGGCGATCCTCGCGGAGCGTCGCTGGTTCGGGGGGAAAGCCCGGACCGTTCAGGTGATCACGGTCGAGGAGAGCGTGTCGATCCCGGTCGAGAACGGCGCCTGCGAGCTGGTCATCATCCGCGTCCAATACACCGAGGGGGAGCCAGAGACCTACGCCTTGCCCGTGGCGTTCGTCGACCAGCAGTACGAGGACCGTGTGCTGGCCGACATCCCCACCGCGGTGCTCGCCCGGGTCCGCCCCCGTGGCGGGAAGGGTGACAGCGGCGTGCTGTTCGACGCGATGTGGAAGCGTGAGTTCGCCGAGGCTCTGCTGGAGATGGTCGGTCGCCGCCGCAAGATCTCCGCGGCGCACGGCGAGGTCCAGGCAACCCCGGCGCGGGCCTTCCGTCAGCTGCGGACAGGCACCGACCAACTGGAACCGTCGGTGGTCCGCGCCGAGCAGTCCAACACGTCGGTGCTGTACGGGCAGCGTCTCATCCTCAAGCTCTTCCGCCGTGTGGAGCCGGGCATCAACCCGGACCTCGAGATCGGGCGGTTCCTCACCGAACGGGTCGGCTTCGAACACACCCCGCCGTTGGCGGGCGTGCTGGAGTACCGACGCCAGCGTGGGGAGCCGTTGACGCTGGCGCTGCTGCAGGGCTTCGTCCCCAACGAGGGCGACGCGTGGGCGTACACCCTCGACTCGCTCGACCGCTACTACGAGACCGCGCTGACCGAGACGCGCAACGGCCCTGATCGGCCACAGCTGCCCCGGAAGGCGCTCACC
>JALYHG010000138.1 GCA_030776725.1 Actinomycetota bacterium | reverse complement strand
ATCCCGATCGGTCGTGGAGATCAGCGCGTCGGCCTCTTGGGCTCCGGCCTCCTCGAGGGTCTCCATCGATGTGCCGTCGGAGTGCAACACCATGCAGTCGAACTGCTGCGCGATCTCGTTCGCACGCGCGGAGTCGTGCTCGATCACGACGACCTCGTGGCCCTCGGACGTCGCGATGTTGATCAGCGGGGTCCCGATCTGGCCCGCTCCGACCACGATGATGTACATGGCGGCGTCTCACGTCGTCCGGTCCACGACGATCACATGACGTGTCGTCGCTGCAGTATGCACCCGGGTACCGCGTCAGTGGTATGGACTGGAGTCGGTCGACCACCTCCGGACGCCGAGAGATGCCTTCCGATCAGCGCAGGAAGGACCGGGCAGCGGTCTCGACGCCGGCGTCGATCGCGGTGGTCCCGCCGAGTAGGACGATCCGCTGCGGCGACAGGCGCTGGAGCTGCTCGGCGACCGCGTGCGGGATGGTGCGGCTCTCCACGATGGCGAGGGTCGCGCCGGCGGAGAAGGCCGCGGGGACGCCGGCCAGAGCGTCGGGGTAGCGCTCGCCGGTGGCCAGGAACACCGTGTCGACCTGGCTCGGGAAGGACGACTCCAGCACGGCCGCGGCCGTCGCGAAGCGGTCCTGTCCCCATCGTCGCGACACCGGGGCGTACGCGGTGAGCTGTGCGTGTACTGCCTCCGACACGGCAGCGGTGCCGCCCAGGATCACGATGCGCGCTGGCCGTAGCGCCTGGAGTGCCTCGGCGGTGGATGCGGGCACCGTGTGCGGTTCGGTCAGCAGGATCGGGCCGCCCTCGATCGCGGCCGGCACACCGCCGGTGAGTGCGTCGGCGAACGCCCGTCCGGTCGCGACGTACGCCACGTCCACCCCCGAGGCGAAGGATCGTCGGGCGATCTGAGCCGCGGTGGCGTACCGGTCGGTGCCCCCGAGGCGGTCGACGGGAGAACCGGTGACGTCCACCGCTCGGGCCCGGACGGTCTCGGAAACGACGGCCGTCCCACCCAGGATGGTGACGGCTGCGGGGCGCAGACGCGCGAGCTCATCGGCGGTGGCCTGTGGGAGGCTGTCGCGGCCGGTCAGCAAGATGGGGCCACCTGCGCGTGCGGCCGCTGGACCACCGGCCAGCGCGTCGGCGAACCCCTCGCCGGTGGCCAGGTAGGCGACCGGCACGCCCGGCGAGAAGGTCGCTGCGGAGATGATGGCTGCGGTCTCCGTCCGGTCCTTGCCCCACAACCGCACGATGTCTGTCCCGGGGGTCGACCCGTCACCGGTCGTCGGACCGCCGATGGTGGACCCGCCGTCGGTTGTGGACCCGTCTGTGGCCCACGGCGCACGCTCGGCGAGACCGAACGCGTAGTCCTTCCACCACTCCCCGGCTCGAGGACCACCCTTGCAGCTTCCGTCGGACTCGCCGGGTCGCTTGATCCAGAGGAAGGCGTCCACGTGGCTGTTGCCGGTCGCTGCGGTCGGCGGCATGCCGAGTGCACGCCCCGGCGGGTTGCACCACGGTTCGTTGGGGTCCGTGGACGGGCCCAGACCGTTGCGTGAGGTGTCCACGACGAAGGTCTTCCCACCGATCACGTCGCTGATCGTGGTGCCGTACGCGATCTCGTCCGTGGAGACGTGGAAGTTGGACACGTTCAGCGAGAAGCCACGCGCCCGGGCCACTCCTGCCTGCACCAGACGCTGGGCCATGGTGGAGGCGGGCTTCCACCGGGAGTGGCCGGCGTCGAGGTAGACCGAGACGTTGCCCTGCGCGTTGAGCCGGTCGACCGCCCAGCTCAGCAGGTCGAGACGGGTGTGGGCGTCGGCGGAGTTCAGGCAGTCGAGCATCGCGAGTGCGTCCGGCTCGAGGACGACTGCGGCCTTGGCGGTACCGAGTCCGGAGGCGAACCGATCCAGCCACTGCCGGTAGTCGTCGGGGCTGTTCGTACCACCCGACGAGTAGCCGCCACAGTCACGCTGGGGGATGGCGTACACCACGAACACGGGGAGTGCCCCCGCGGACCTGATCGTGGTGACGCGGTCGGCGACCGCTCCGGCGACGGCGTCCCTCGAGAACCAGTCACCGAACCAGTCTGCCTGCCCATGGTGGGCGATGCGGTTCCAGATCGCCGCCGTCGCGGGGTCGGAGGCGGCTTCTCTTGCGGCGTTCGACGACGGGTCGACGAAGAAGCTCTCACCGGCGAACGGGTTGCTGTGGGTGGTGGCTCCTGCCCGCGCCGACGGCGCGGCGACGGCGCAGACGAGTAGGACGGCCAGCAGCGATCTGCGCATGCAGTACCCCGTTCGCGGTCGGTGTGGCCAACGTCACTGCGCCTCGCGGTCGGACATCTCGGCCTGACAGGTCTTCGTCAGGTCGATGCCGGGTCCTTGAGCGTGATCGGGCGAACGAGACGCTAGATGGCCCGCTCAGGCTGGGCGGGCCGGCCGCTCAACGGGTGGTCGCGGGCGGTGGGACTAGTGTCATCAGCGTGGATCACCTCGACCGTCTGAGGTTCCTCCGTGCGGTGGCCTGCAGGGACGTTCCCTGCGGCGGGGTGGCGTCCGAGCGTTTCACGCCATCCCGCGACCGTCGCGGCGGCGCGGGGGTCGGCGGCCCTGACCGTGACGCGGACACCGTGGGGGTGTGGTGCCGTCGGCCACGGTGCGTGGGTGACCGTCCGTGCGGGGACGTCCAGGAGCCGCGACCAGCGCTGGGTGGCGACGTCGCGTGCGACCGCCGGCCCAGCGTGCACCGAGACCCGGAGACGGTCCGATGGCACATCCAGCGACCCGCGCAGGACCCGGATCACGCACGAGGCAACGACGGGATCCGAGGTGGTGACGGTCATCGCGTAGGGCGAGAGCTGGGCGACCGCTGCGACGATGGCGGCGGCCGCCGCACGGCCCGCGGTCGCCTCCGCGAGATCGGCTGCCAACGTCTCGGCCGCTGACCGCCGGACCGCGGCGTGCTCCTCGCCGTGGATCGGCAGGACCGCGACGTCAGAGGTCCCGGGACCGGGGCGTGCTCCCCGAGGGGCGCGACGACGGGCGGGGACGTTGACCGCACTGCACCAGGCGGCTGCGACGTCTTCGCTGACGTCCAGGGCGGCCGCGACGTCACTGACCGCGAGCCCGGAGCGCCGCAGGGCGCGCGCTCTGGCCGGTCGCGGATCGAACGGATCGGTCGGCGCCTGTTCGGCGGGGACCACCGACAGATCCGGGAGGGACGTCGGCGCGACCGCACGTCGGGCGCGCACGGTCAGGGCGTAGGGGATCGGCTCGTCCCAGGACAACGGCAGCGGCGGTTGCTCGCAGCCGGTGCCCTGTGGCGGCGCGGACTCCGCCGCTGTTCGAGGCGATGCTGTGCTGGTTCCGTTCATCGTGGGTTGACCCTACGGGCCGGGTGTGACACCGAACGTCCGTCGTCGCTCGAGCGCCGGGGATGCGCGCCAGGCCCGCCCGAGAGGTTGTCCACATCCAGGTGCGTTCCGGGCGGCGTTGGGTGTCGCAGGCCCTCGTACCATGTGCTCGAACGTCAGTTCGAGCTCAGGGAGGGCCGGGGTGTCCGCG
>JALYHG010000137.1 GCA_030776725.1 Actinomycetota bacterium | reverse complement strand
GAACGGCTCTTCCTCTCCCTGAAGACCGTGAAGAACCACCTCACCAGCATCTACGCCAAGCTCGGCGTCGAGACCGCCGCTCAGGCGGTCGCCGAGGCGTACCGGCTGGGGATCGTCCGTCCCGAGTCCAGGTAGCGGAAACCGCCGACGCTTCCGGTATTTTCGACCGACGCTTCCGGTCGTTTTCGACATCCTGCCAGCTTGACCCAAACGCTGACGCCCACGCGAGGTCGACGAGCGGGACTTTGGTCCCGGTGATCAGAGGACGGGCGGCGCCCCGAAGTTGCGCCGTGCGCCTCATCCCCAGAAAGCGTCTTGAGAATAGCTTCAGCTGCGTACCCAAAAACCGGGTCGGAACAGTCTGGCCCAGTCCAAGGAGAAAGCATGGAACGCCTCTTCCACGCCTGGCTGGCTGTCTCGTCGTTCTTCGTCCGCACCGACGACGAAGAGGGCGCGACCGCCGTCGAGTACGGCCTCATGGTCGCCCTCATCGCCGTCGTGATCATCACCGCCGTAACGGCCCTCGGCAACAACCTGGCCGCGCTCTTCGACAGCGTCGCCACCACCATCAACTGAGGCATACGCAGGGGCGGCCCGAACTCGGGCCGCCCCTGCGCCTCGCTCCTGCCCCACATAGGAGACCACGGTGCTCGGGATGCGACTCGATGACGAGGCGGGTGCGACGTCCGCTGAGTACGCGCTCGTCGCCGCGCTCATCGCGGTGGTCATCGTCGGCGCCGTCACCGCGCTCGGTCTCAACCTGAACGACCTCTTCAGTAACGCGGATCTCCGCGACGCACTGACGAACTGACGGTGGTACTCCGGGATCCCCTCACCCAGGAGCGCGGCGCTGCGGCGGTCGAGTTCGCGCTCATCCTGCCGATGCTGCTCCTGTTGATCTTCGGGATGATCGACTTCTCGCGCGCCTACAACGCCCACATCTCACTGTCTGGCGCCGCCCGTGAGGGCGCTCGGGTGCTGGCGCTCGGAACCGGTGATCCGGTGCAGACCACCAAGGACGCCGCGCCGTCGCTGCCTCCCGACGAGATCACCGTCGCGTTGAACCCGGCCGACTGCGCCGGCAGTGCCGGGCAGCCGGCGAACGTGACGGCGTCCTACGACTTCTCGTACATCACGCCGCTATCGGGCCTGATGAGCCTCTTCGGAGGCTCCGCGCTGGCGTCACCCATCACCCTGAACGGGATCGGAGTCATGCGATGCGGCGGTTGAACGACGAGGAGGGCGCCGTCGCGGTCATCGTGGCGCTGCTGACGGCGGTGGTGTTCGGCTTCGCTGCGATCTCGGTCGATTCCGGTCAGCTGTACCAGGAGCGTCGCGAGCTCCAGAACGGCGCCGACGGCGCTGCCATCGCTGCCGCCTACGACTGTGCGAAGGGCGTCATCGAGTGCAGCCTGACCAGCCTCGAGCTCAACAACACCGTGGATTCCTACGCGAGCGCCAACGCCAACGACGCTGAATCCACCGCGAGCATCGTGGAACTCAACCTTGTCGACAGCTACATCACCGTCGAGACGGAGACGCTCTCGAACGGTGACGGCTTCCTCACCCACTGGTTCGCGTGGATCTTCGGCGAGGACTCGGCGACCACCACCGTGCGGGCCCAGGCCACCGCGAAGTGGGCTCGGACGCCGGGGAGCCTCGAGATCTTCCCGCTCGCGTTCTGCCTCGACACCTTCAACACCCTCACGTCGAACGGGGAGGATTTCGTCGGCCCTCCCGACTACCACGTCTACTACAAGACCCCCAGCAACCCGATCGTGTGCCCGACCACAGACGACCTATACGAGGGTGGCTTCGGGTGGCTGGACCTCGAGCACTCCACCTACAGCCTGGATCCGACCACTTGCACGTTGACCATCGACGCCGACGAGTGGATGCCCGGCATCACCGGCGAGGGCGCACGCATCAACGACCCCTGGCCCAACTGCTACCAGAAGCTGAAGGACAAGATCCTCGAGATGGACGCGAATCCCGGCGCGGCGCCGCTGCTGGTGCCGATCTTCGACGGGTGGCGTGGGTCCGGAGCCAACGGAGAGTTCCACATCGCCGGGTTCGGCGCGTTCCGCCCGACCGGCTTCAACTTCGGTGGCAGCACCTACCACCCCAACAACATGGCGTGCGTCAACCCGGCCAACCGCTGTGTCCGCGGGTGGTTCACCGACTTCGTCACCTTCGGTGGCATGGGCAGTGGCGGCGCCTACTACGGCGTCGTGTCCGTCGACCTCATCAAATGATCAGGAGACTCGCATGAACCGCAAGTTCGTCGGAGTCGCCGCCGCGGTACTGCTGGCGTCGATCGGGACGTTGACCCTGCTCGGCTGGGCGAAGTCCGCCGAGGACCGGGCCCTCGCGGGTGAGCGGACGCTCAACGTCCTCGTGGTCATGCAGGACATCGCCAAGGGAACGCGCGCCGAGGACCTCGCCACCCGGGTCGAGGTGAAGCGCGTCCCCGCCAAGGTGAAGGCCGCCGGCAGCGTCGACGACGTTACCGACCTGGAGGGCAAGGTCGCGGCCGTCGACCTGGTCCCGGGTGAACAGGTCGTCTCCACCCGGTTCGTCGAGCCTGAGGTGCTGGCTCGCCAGACCGGCGTCGAGGTGCCGGACGGCCTGCAGGAGGTCACCATCAAGCTGGAGCCGCAGCGGGCGGTCGGTGGCAACCTCCGGCCCGGCGACACGGTCGGTCTCGTCGCATCGTTCGAGCCCTTCGAGGACGTCAACGGCTCCGGGACCAAATCCCCCAACGAGACCCACCTGATGCTCCACAAGGTCCTCGTCACCCGGGTCCAGGCGGCGCCCACCACGGCGTCGCGGGGATCCGGAGAGGGCGACGAAGACCGCGGTCCCGAACCCGTCCCGGGTAGCGACCTGCTGGTGACGCTCGCCGTGGACGCCCCCTCGGTCGAGCGCATCGTGTTCGCGCAGGAATTCGGCCGCGTGTGGCTGACGGCCGAGCCCGAGACCGCCACGGAGGACGGCACCACGATCCAGCACCGCGGGACGGTCTACAACAAGTAGACGCCCGCGTCACGACAGCGAGGGAACGAACCATGACCCAACCACGGATACTGCTGTCCACACCCAACGTCGCCTACGAGCAGCGCATCCGCCAGGCCTTCGGGGGGACGTTGAACGGCGAGCTGCGCTGGTTCCGTGACGCCGCCGACTCGGCACTGCTGGCCAGGCAGGCGGTCGACAGCGGAGCGGACGTCGTGGCTGTCGGGCCCGACATCCCGGTCGCCGACGCCCTGTCGATCGCACGGACGCTCGACCACGAGCGCCCGGAGGTCAGCGTGATCCTCGTCGCGCCTCCGAGCCCTGACCTGTACCAGAGGGCTCTCCGCGCTGGCGTGCGCGACGTCCTCGCGCCCGACGCGCTCGACGCTGAGGTGCGCGAGGTCTTCGAACGCGCCTTGGAGGTCACCCAGCGGCGCCGCGATAACGTCACCGCCGGGGAGCCCACCAGCGCAGGCGGGAAGGTGATCACCGTCCTGTCCCCGAAGGGTGGCAGCGGCAAGACCACGGTCGCCACGAACCTGGCGCTCGGGCTGGCAGAGGCTGCTCGGGGCAAGGTGGTCCTGGTCGACCTAGACCTGCAGTTCGGCGACGCGGCCAGCGGGCTCGGGCTGGTGCCCGAGCACACGATCGCGGACGCCGCACGGGCAGTGAACGGCCTGGACGCGCTGACGCTGAAGGTCTTCCTGACGCCGCACCCGTCCGACCTGTACACGCTCTGCGCCCCGGAGTCCCCAGCGGAGGGCGAGGAGGTCACGGCCCAGCAGGTCACGCAGGTGCTGCAGGTCCTGTCGGCCGAGTTTACCTACGTCATCGTGGATACCCCGGCAGGGCTCGGCGAGCACACGCTGTCGGCGGTGGAGTGCGCCACCGACCTGGTCCTCGTCTGCAGCATGGACGTCCCCAGCGTCCGGGGGCTGCGCAAGGAGGTCCTGGCGCTGGATCAGCTTGGCATGTCCCACCAGACGCGCCACTTCGTCCTCAACCGGGCCGACAGCCGGGTAGGCCTGGATGCGGGCGACGTCGAGGCGACCGTGGGGTTGCCGGTACACGTCTCGCTGTCGAGCACCCGGGCCATTCCGGTGTCGGTGAACCAGGGGGCCCCCGTGATCACGTCGGAACCGCGGTCCCCAGCCGCGCGCCAGCTCCGTGAGCTAGTCGGACGGTTCGCCGAGAAGCCGTCGAGCGACCAGCACGGCGGTTTCCCATGGCGCAGGAAGGATCGGACGTGAAGCTCAGCGACCGGCTCAAGGCCGTCAACCGCGACGCACCGGCGGCGTCGGCCGCCCCTGGGTCGACGCCAACACCGGCGCCGGCTCCGGCGAAGGCAGGACCGGCGCTGCCGAAGACCACGGCGGAGGAGGTCAGCCCCCAACTGGATCCGCTGACACACATCAAGGAACGGGCACAGACCGCGCTGTTCGCGCGACTCGGCGCCCGCCTGTACGACTCGTCCCTCGCCGCGGAGCAACTACAGAAGTTCGTGCACGCGGAGCTCACCGCGGCGGTGGAGCACGAGCGAGCCCCGCTGAGCACGTCCGAGCGCCAGCGGCTCGTGGTGGAGGTCAGCAACGACCTGCTCGGCTACGGGCCGATCCAGCGCTTCCTCGACGATGACACGGTCACGGAGGTCATGGTCAACGGCGAGGACTCCATCTTCGTGGAACGCGCCGGCAAGCTGTACGAAACTGGCGCACGGTTCGTATCCGACGACCACCTACGGCGCGTCATCGAGCGCATCGTCTCACAGGTCGGACGCCGCATCGACGAGTCCTCGCCGATGGTCGACGCACGGCTCCCCGACGGATCACGCGTCAACGCCATCATCCCACCGCTGTCGGTCGACGGACCGAGCCTCACCATCCGCAAGTTCGCGAAGGATCCCTACACGGCCGACGACCTCGTCACCTTCGGAACCATGACCCCGGGGATGGTCGAGCTCCTCTCCGCATGCGTCCGTGGCCGACTCAACATCCTGGTCACGGGCGGGACCGGCACCGGCAAGACCACGATGCTCAACGTCCTGTCGTCGTTCATCCCCAACGACGAGCGCATCGTTACCATCGAGGACGCGGTCGAGCTCCAGCTGCACCAGGACCACCTGGTCCGACTCGAGAGCCGACCGCCCAACATCGAAGGCAAGGGCCAGGTCGCCATCCGCGACCTCGTCCGCAACTCGCTGCGCATGCGTCCCGACCGCATCATCGTCGGCGAGGTCCGCGGCGGCGAAGCGCTGGACATGCTCCAGGCGATGAACACCGGCCACGACGGGTCCCTGTCGACGGTGCACGCGAACACACCACGCGACGCGATCGCCCGTCTCGAGACCATGGTGCTCATGGCCGGGATGGAGCTCCCCGTCCGAGCGATCCGTGAGCAGGTCGCCTCGGCGCTGGACCTGATCGTGCACATCTCCCGCCTTCGCGACGGCAGCCGGCGCGTCACCCACGTGACCGAGGTGCACGGGATGGAGGGGCAGGTCGTCACCCTGCAGGACGTGTTCCTGTTCGACTACTCCGCTGGACTCGACGCCGACGGCCGCTTCCTCGGCTCGCAGCGCCCCACCGGGATCCGACCACGGTTCGTCGAGCACCTGACCCAGCTCGGCATCCCCGTTCCCGCGGTCGTCTTCGGTGCCCCCCTCTCGGGGACCGATGACCTCTCCACCCGACGGCTCGGGCCATGAAGTTCCGCGCGCGTCTGCTCGTGTCGGCCGGTGCGATGGCCGCGGTCGTCGCGGCATCGGCGGCCCTCGCCATTGCGGCAGGGACCGTGACGATCGAGGACGTCGACGTCAGCGGCCACCCGAACGTGCGCATCGAGGTCACAGCGCCGGCCGCCGTCGACCCGGACGAGGCCGAAAGCTCCTTCACGGTCACCGAGGATGGCGAGCGCCGGTCGGTGTCCGTCACACAGCTGGCTTCGGAGGACATCGAGATCGTCCTCCTCGTCGATACCTCCGGGAGCATGCAGGGGGAGCCGATCGAAGCGGCCAGGCGGGCGGCGGAGGCTTTCCTGGATCGCCTCCCCGCAGAGGTGGACGTCGCGGTGGTCAGCTTCGGCTCCGGCGCATCGGTACTCGCTCCCTTCTCCACCGACCGGACCGCGACCAAGGTGGCGATCGCCGGCCTGGCGGCCGCAGGCAGGACCGCGCTGTACGACGGCGTCACGACCGCGTTGGCGCAGTTCTCGCCGGAGGACGCGACGGCGCGGCGCTCCATCGTGCTCCTGTCGGACGGCGGGGACACCGCCAGCGCGACGACGCTCGATGACGCCGCCGGCGCCCTGGAGGCCTCCGGCGCGCGCCTGTACGCGATCGAGCTGCGTACCCCCGAGACCGATCCCGAGCCACTGGCACGGTTGGCCGAGGTGAGCGAGGGACGGGTCGTCCCGGTGGACGACGCCAACGGTCTCGACGCGGTGTACACCAGCATCGCATCAGAACTCGTCAGCCGGTTCGAGCTCACCTACCGCTCGGAAGCCGACGGTGCCTCGACGGTGCGCGTTGACTTCGCCGCCGACGGCGTCCGGGCCTCCGGCGAGCAGCGGATCACGCTCCCGGCCGCTGCACCGGCACCATCGAAGTCGCAGCCCGCGCCCCGCCCGCCCGGCGAGCTGATCGCCGTGTCGTCGCTGTGGACGAACCCGTTCGTGCTCGGGGCAGGCGGTCTGGCGGTGTTCGCTGGCCTCCTCATCCTGACCTACGTGGTCGTCGCTGCCCGCGAGCCGCGCCGGCGCCTGGCGGCAGAGGCGGGGGTGGCCCGAGTTCCCCGCACGACCAGCTTCGCCGGACTGGCGGGCCAGGCCAGCATGCTGGCGGAACGGCAGCTGGAGCGCCGCGGACGGACCGGCGCACTGAACGACGCGCTGGAGCGCGCAGGCCTCGACCTCCGCCCCGGCGAGTACGTCGTGCTAACCGCTTGCGCCGCCACGACAGCGTTCGGGGTCGGGCTGATGATGGCCAACCTCGCCGTCGGGGTGCTGTTCGCAGCGCTGTCCGTCGTCGCGGCACGCACGCTGCTGTCGGTGTTGGCCGCGCGACGACAGGCGAGGTTCGCCGACCAGCTCGGCGACGTGCTGCAACTGCTGGCCGGGAGCCTGCGGGCGGGGTACGGGCTGATGCAGGCGATCGATGCGGTCGGGAGGGAGGCGGATGCTCCGGCTGCGGAGGAGTTCGGCCGGGTCATCATCGAGGCCCGTCTCGGGCGCGACGTGTCGCAATCACTGCGAGCGCTGGCCGACCGGGTTGCGAGCGAGGACTTCGCGTGGGTGGTGCAGGCGATCGAGATCCACCGAGAGGTGGGGGGTGACCTCGCAGAGGTCCTCGACACGGTCGCCGCCACCATCCGGGAGCGCAACCAGATCCGCCGCCAGGTGAAGGCGCTCAGCGCGGAGGGGCGCTACTCCGCCTACGTCCTACTGGCCCTCCCGTTCGTGGTGGCCGGGTTGATCACGATGACGAGCCCGGGCTACCTCTCGGAGCTCACGCGGACGGTTCCCGGCATCGTGATGCTCGGTGTGGCCGGCGTGTTCATGGCTGTCGGAGCCCTGTGGCTGCGCAAGCTCACGCGGCTGGTGTTCTGACTCTCGCTGGATAGGACGACGGAGATGCCGATCCCGATCATGGTGGCCGCGGTGGCGGTGGGCTGTTCCCTGCCTCTGATGTGGTGGTCGTTGGCCTCCGGGCGGACGCCGGGACGCAGCGCACGCGACAACCTCGGTGCGACCGACCTCCGCCAGGCCGTGCTCGCACGGTCGGCGAGCGAGCGGGCACTCCGTCCGCTGGGTCAGTTCCTCGCCGAACGTGGCCGGAGCCTGACCCCGGCGGGTTGGGCGGCCGCACTGGACCGGCGCCGGATCCTCGCAGGCCAGCCGGCGACGTGGCCGATGGAGCGCCTCCTCGCGGCGAAGGTTGTGCTCGGCCTCGGCGGCCTTCTCGTCGGCTACCTGCTGTTCTCCTCGAACCGCACGGCGATGTGGTTCCTGCTGTGGTTGGCGGTCACCGCACTGGGGTACTTCACCCCCGACCTGCTCCTGATGAGCAGAGGTCAGGAACGCCAGGCCGAGATCCAGCGTGAGCTGCCGGACACGCTCGACCAGATGACGATCGCGGTCGAGGCCGGCCTGGGCTTCGACTCGGCCATGGCCAGGTCGGCCAGGAGCGGCACCGGGCCACTGGCCCAGGAGTTCACCCGGACGCTTCAGGAGGCCCAACTGGGCGTCTCGCGGTCCGCGGCTCTGCGCCACCTCATGGAGCGCACGAACGTCCCCGACCTGCGTCACTTCGTCCTCGCGCTGATCCAGGCGGAGAACTACGGCATCCCGGTCGCGGACGTGCTGCGCACACAGGCGGCGGAGCTGCGGATCAAGCGTCGCCAGCGCGCCGAGGAGCATGCCATGAAGATCCCGGTGAAGATCGTCTTCCCGGTGGTGCTGTGCATCCTGCCTGCGCTGTTCATCGTCATCCTCGGCCCAGCTGCGATCCGCATCTACCAGACCTTCGCCGGGATGGGCTGATGGAGGACCCTCGACGGCGGTACGCGCCGACGACCGCGGCCGCCGCACTGGACGCGCTGCTCACCGCGGACCACCACGGCGGAACCGTCCGGGGAGCCCCGTTGCCCACCGGGTTCGACGTGCTCGACACCACCCTCGGGGGCGGCATCGGCCCCACGGACCTCGTCCTGCTGGCCGGGTTGCCCGGTGTCGGGAAGACCGTCGCTGCCCTTCAGGTGGCCCGACACCACGCACGGTCAGGTGGCGACGTCGTCTACGCCTGCTACGAGCACACGGCCGGCGAACTGCTCACCCGGCTGCTGCTCATGGAGCTCGGCCAGGACGGCGACCACCTCGACCCCCACCTGGAGCTGCTGCGCGAGGCGGTGCGGGACTGCCTGGGTGCACCTCTGTCGTTCCGCGCACTCGTCGACCGTGAACCGCTGCTCGCAGCCGCCATCGACCGGCTTCGTGGCTACAGCGACCGCCTGTGGCTGGTATCGGCATCCGGGGCTCACACCGGTGTGGGAGAGCTGGCGGACCTCGTCGAGGAGCACCTCGCCGGCGGGGGGCTGCTCATCGTCGACTACCTGCAGAAGGTGGCGGTCAGGCCGGAGCCGCCGGACGAGGCCGAGAAGGTGACCCGCATCGCCGAGGCACTCAAGGACCTGGCGCTGACCCGCCAGGTGCCGGTGTTGGCCGTCACGGCAGCTGACCGCAGCGCCCTCGACGCACCCCGGCTGCGGCTGCATCACCTCCGAGGCTCCTCCGCGCTGGCCTACGAGGCGGACGTCGCGGTGATCCTCAACGACAAGTCGCGCTGCGTGTCCAAGGTTCACCTCGCGTACGACACCGTGCGCGCGGAGGGCTTCCGCCACTCCGTGGTGTTCAGCGTCGAGAAGAACCGGGGCGGGCCGGCGCTGGTCGACCTCGAGTTCCGCAAGGACTTCGCGCACTACCGCTTCGACCCGCAAGGCGACTACGTGCGCGAACGCCTGGTCGACGAGCGCCTGAACGTCGAGTAGGCGGGATGCGGTCCTGTTGGCGATGGAGCACCCGGTGGGCAGCTGCCGTGACGTTGGCCGTCCTGCTGACAGGGTGCGCAACCGGCGACACCTTCAGCGCGAACCCGGACGCCCACGCAGCCGTCGAG
>JALYHG010000136.1 GCA_030776725.1 Actinomycetota bacterium | reverse complement strand
AGCCGCTGCTCGATGATCCCCACTCCGGTGATCTCGCGGAGCATCTCGCCCAGCTGCTGGCCGATACCGCCGAGCTTGCGGTGTCCGTAGGCGTCGGCCTCGCCCCGCAGGTGCAGGTCGCCACCAGTCAACTTCGCACCCTCCGACACCGTCACCACGGCGTAGTTGCTGGGGTTGACGCCGCGGTCGTGCACCACCAGCTCCGCCAGCTTCTGCACGTCGCACGGCACTTCTGAGATGATCGCCCGATCCGCGCCGGCCAGGTACGCCGAGATCAGCGATGTCTCGCCGCTGTAGCGGCCGAACAGCTCGATGACGGCCAGCCGCTCGTGCGATCCGGTCGACGTCCGCAGCTGGTGGATGAACTGGACGCTGCGTGTCACCGCGGTGGAGAAGCCGATGCAGTAGTCGGTGCCGTGGACGTCGTTGTCCATGGTCTTGGGGATCGCGATGACTGGCACGCCCTCGTCGTGCATCCGCAGACCGTAGGAGAGCGTGTCGTCCCCACCGATCGGGACGAGCGCATCCAGCTTGAGCTCCTCGAGCACCCCTAACACGTGCGACGTGAAGTCGTGGGGGCCCTCACCGGCGGCGTCGTCGGCGAGGAAGTCGGGGACGTCCTTGGCCCGGACCCGCCCCGGGTTCGTCCGCGAGGTGTGCAGGATCGTCCCCCCGGTGCGGTCGATCGTCCGCACCGTCGCACGGTCCAGCGGCATCGTGTTGCTCGCCATCGAGTCGGGATCATCGGTGTCGCAGTTGAGCAGGCCGCCCCAGCCGCGGCGGATCCCGAGGACCTCGTGCCCGTCGTCGATCACCCGTTCCACCACGGCCTTGATGCAGGGGTTCAGGCCGGGGACGTCACCTCCACCGGTCAAGATCCCGATCCGCACGTCACTCCTCCTTCTGGCCCGAGACGACCCTACGGGCGCCGACCGTTGGAAGTCGCACCGCCGGGCCGACGACCGGCCGACGGACGAACCATCGGCCAAACTCGGGCCAAGACCGACGCCCGGACCGTCACACGCCCCGCCGGCTCACCGCCGTCCCCGGTCAGGCCGCCACCGGCTGCGGTGCCGTCTCCAGTGCCAGCTCGAGCACTTCGGTGACGTCGCCCACCAGGTGGATGGTGACCTCCTCGCGCACCGTGTCGGGGATGTCGTCGAGGTCGGCCTCGTTCCGGGCAGGCAGGATCACCTCGGTCAGTCCGGCGCGGTGCGCCGCCAGCGCCTTCTGCTTCACGCCACCGATCGGGAGCACCCGTCCTTGCAGGGTGACCTCGCCGGTCATCCCGACCGTCGACCGTGCCGGCCGACCCGACAGGAGGCTGACCAGCGCAGCGGTGATCGTGATCCCCGCCGACGGCCCGTCCTTGGGGATCGCGCCGGCTGGGACGTGCACGTGGAAGCGCCGGCCGGTGGGCACGTCGATGCCGAGCTCGTCGGCGTGGGAGCGAACGAACGACAGCGCGATGGACGCCGACTCCTTCATCACGTCGCCGAGCTGTCCGGTCAGGGTCAGCCCCTCGTCGCCGGGCAGAGCCGCCGCCTCAACGAACAGCACGTCACCGCCCGCTCCGGTCACGGCCAGTCCTGTCGCGACACCGGGCACGGCCGTGCGTTCGGCCACCTCGTTGTGGAACCGTGGCTTGCCGAGGTAGCGACGGACGTCGCCGACATCGATCGCGACGGGCGCCTCGGCGTTGCCTGCTGCCAGGCCGGTCGCGACCTTGCGCAGCACCTTCCCGATCAGCCGCTCGAGGTTGCGGACCCCGGCCTCGCGGGTGTGCTCGGTGATGATCGTCCGCAGCGCGTCGTCGGTGACGGTGACCTCGTCGGCCTCCAGGCCGTTGCGCTGGATCTGCCTGGCCAGCAGATGGTCGCGGGCGATCGCGAGCTTCTCCAGCTCGGTGTACCCGTCGAGGTGGATGACCTCCATCCGGTCCAGCAGCGGGCCGGGGATCGTCTCGACGACGTTCGCGGTCGGGATGAACAGGACCTCGGACAGGTCGAGGTCCACGTCGAGGTAGTGGTCACGGAACGTGTGGTTCTGCGCTGGGTCGAGGACCTCGAGCAGAGCGGCGGCCGGGTCTCCCGACCATCCTCCGACGGCCACCTTGTCGATCTCGTCGAGCATGATGACGGGGTTGCGCGTCCCCGCGTCCTTCAGCGCCCGCACGATCCGCCCGGGCATCGCCCCGACGTAGGTCCGGCGGTGGCCGCGGATCTCGGCCTCGTCACGGATCCCGCCGAGCGCCACGCGGACGAAGCTGCGCCCCATCGCCCGGGCCACGGACTCACCGAGGGAGGTCTTCCCGACGCCAGGAGGACCGACCAACGTGACGATGGCGCCCGAACCCCGGCCGCCCTCGGGCGCGCGGCCACGCTCCTCACGGAGCTTGCGCACGGCGAGGAACTCCAGGATGCGGTCCTTGACGTCCTCCAGACCGGTGTGATCGGCATCGAGGACGCCGCGCGCCTCGGTCAGGTCGAGGTGGTCGTCGCTGCGGACGTCCCACGGCAGGTCCAGCAGCCACTCGAGGTACGTGCGGATCCACCCGTGCTCGGGGCTCTGGGCGTTGGTGCGCTCGAGACGGCCGAGCTCGCGTTCTGCCTGCTCGCGGACCTCCTCGGGCATGCCGGCCTCGGCGATGCGCTGGCGGAGGACCTCGACGAGGTCGTCGTCGTCACCCAGCTCCTTGCGGATGGCGTCGAGCTGCTGGCGCAGCAGGTACTCGCGCTGCTGGCGGTCCATGCCTTCGGTGACCTCTTTGCGGATGCGCTCCTTGAGCTCGACGTCCGCGGCGATCTCCCGGGCCCAACCGATCAGCAGCCCGAGGCGCTCTTCGATGTCGAGCGTCTCGAGGATCTTCAGCTTGCGCTCGGTGGATAGGTCCGGGGAGTACCCGGACGTGTCCGCGAGGTGACCGGGGTGGTCGATGCCGCGCAGGCTCTCGGCGACGTCGTTGGCACCCCGCGCGTCGAGGATCGTCTCGACCAGCGCGCGGTACTCTCGGGCCAACTCGGCCGCCCGCTCGGAGGTCCGGTCGGGGTCCGGCGCAGGTTCAACGTCGACCCACAGCGCGTCGCCGGTGCCGGCCACGCCGGTGTGGACCACGCCTCGGAACACGCCGCGCACGACGGTGACGTCCGCGCCGCTCGGCAGGCGACCCGAGTCCTCGACCTTCGCGACCGTCCCGATCCTGGCGTAGCGGCCTTCGACGCGAGGCAGCAGCAGGACCAGGCCGTCACCAGCCTGGGCTGCGGCCACCGCCGCAGCCGCCTCAGCGCGCTCCAGGACAGCCGTCACGACCATCTGGGGCAGCACGACACCGTGCTCGACCGGGAGCACCGGCAGGGTGCGGGTATGCAGTCGTTCCATCACGTCCTCGTTGGTGTGGTTTCGAGCGCAACCACATCGTACGTCAGATGGTTGCTTTAGCAACCGTTGATTAAGCAACATATCTGGTAGGATGCGCGTGATGCAGCGCTGTGACGACGCACGGGTGCTGGCGTGGAGGGCGCTCACGCGAGCCCACGCCATCCTCGAGGCTGCCCTCGACGCCGCCCTGGAGGAGCACTCGGGCGTAGCCCTGCTGACCTACGACGTGCTGTCGTACCTGGCGGAAGCCGACGGTCAGCGGCTGCGCTTGCAGGAGATCGCCGAGCGCCTGCCCCTGACGCGCAGCGGGCTCACCCGTCTGATCGACCGCATGGAGGAAGCCGACCTCGTCCGCCGACAAGTGTGCTCATCGGATCGGCGCGGGACGTACGCGGTGCTGACCCCGGCGGGGCGTCGCACCTTGCGCCGCGCCGGTGAGGTCCACGTGCGGATCCTCGAGGAGCGACTGGTCGCACGCCTCTCGCCGCACGAACTGGTGTGCCTGCGTGCCGCCTGCACCAAGATCGCCAGCCTGGTCGAGGATCAGCCGACCAACGACTGATCGCCGCGCGCAGCCGTCCGGGTCGTCATGCCACCGCCGTCGTGGAGATGACCCGCCGGATCTCCATCACCAGCGAGTCGAGGTCGATCGGCTTGACCAGGTACGAATCGACGCCCGCCTGCCAGCCCAACCACAGGTCCTCCTCACCGGCACGGGCGGTGAGCAGGATGATCGGGGTCGCGGTGGTGCGCGGGTCGCCACGCAGTGCCTGCGCGGCCTCAAGTCCACCCATCCTGGGCATCATCACGTCCAGCAGGATCGCGTCGGGCCGTGCCTGCAACGCGCGGCCGAGAGCTTCCAGCCCATCCGCGGCGGTCAGGATCTCGAAGCCTTCGAAGACGAGCGCGAGCTCGAGCATCTGGCGGACTGCCGGATCGTCGTCGACGACCAGCACTCGTGCGGCGGTCATGGCGCCTCCCGTTCGTGCCGGCCGGCGAGTGACGTCACCCGATCAACGCAGGGTGAGCCCCGCAACCTGAGACGCCACTGGCCGGCTTCACGTGAGGTATCGGTGCGTCGACGCACCGGACTTGGTAGCCAGTTGGCACCATCTTGGTGATGGTCCCCGGCGCCCCCAAGCGGGACCGGGACTAGTCCCCGTCGTCCCGATCGCCGGCCGCTCTGCGGGCGGAAATCATCGGCTGTACTCGGCGATCAGCGCCCCTCGATCAAGCGCCGCTCCACCGATGCGACCTTGCTGTCGAGCATGTCGTGGCGGCCCGGCCGGTGATCGACCTTGACGACCACGCTCACGCGGGGTGCCCCGCGACGCTCCATCGCGTCGATGCACTGGCCTATGACGGCCGAGATCTCTGGCCAGTCGCCTTCGATCTCGGTGAACATGGCCGAGGTCCGGTTCGGCAGGCCGGAGGCGCGGACGATGCGGACGGCTTCCGCCACGAACTCACCGACGGACTCGCCGACACCGCCAGGACTGATCGAGAAGGCTGCCAGCACGGCGGCTCCTTCCTCCGCCACCATCCTGCCCACGCCGCGACGGACACGCAGTCCTGGCGCGTACGGTTGGATGTCGCCATGCGGTTGACCGAAGGACTCGCCGGACCACTGTCAGCGGCGGTCGCGGCGCTGTACACCGCGTGCCTGCTCCTGGTGTTGGCTGTGCCCGCGGCCGCCCAAGATGGTTCCGTGCTCGAGACCGAGGCGACCGGGCCGGTCACCCCGGTCATGGCCAACCATCTGGCCGACGCGCTGGAGGAAGCGCAGCGCGGCGGCCACGCAGCCTTGATCGTCCGCCTCGACACCCCCGGCGGTCTGGTCACGGCGATGCGTGACATCGTCAAGTCGTTCCTGAACGCCGACGTCCCGGTGGTGGTGTGGGTGTCTCCCGCGGGAGCGGGTGCCGCGTCGGCCGGGTACCTGATCACGTCCGCCGCGCACATCGCGGCGATGGCTCCGGGAACGAACATCGGCGCCGCCACACCGATCGACCTCGAGCAGGGCGAGGTGCTGGACAAGATCGTCAACGACGCCGCCGCCTACGCGCGGGCGATCGCCGACGCGCGGGGGCGCGACGTGGACTTCGCCGAGGAGGCCACCGTCGATGGTGCGTCACTGTCCGCCGAGGAGGCGGTGGAGCGCAACGTCGTCGATCTCGTCGCCGCCACCCGCGACGACCTGCTCCGCGCGATCGATGGTCGCACGATCGAGGTCGCCGGCGGCCGCCAGGTGCAGCTCGACACGACCGGGGTCGAGATCGTGTCCTACGAGGCGTCGTGGGCGCGCCGGGTGCTGCAACGGCTGGCGGATCCCAACATCGCGTTCCTGTTCATGTCGATCGGAACGCTGGCGATCCTGTACGAGCTCGCCCAGCCCGGCGTCGGCGCGGGCGCCGCGGTCGGGGTTATCCTGATCGTGCTGGCGCTGTTCGCGCTGGCGGTCCTCCCAGTGAACACGGCCGGGTTGGCGCTGCTCGGACTTGCGATCGCGCTGTTCGTCGGGGAGATCTTCGCCCCAGGGATCGGTGTGCTCGCGGCCGGGGGCACGGTCGCCCTCCTGCTCGCCGGGCTCTTCCTGTTCCAGCGCCCAACGGGCGTCGGGGTCGATCTGAGGGTGTTGATCCCGACCGTGGTGCTGGCCGGGCTGGCCGCCGCGGGCCTCGCGGTGGTGGCAGCCCGCAGCCGCTCCGCGCCGGTCGCCGCAGGTCCTGAGCCAGCGCTGAACGAGACCACCACGGTCCGGCGGATCGTCGGCGATCGGGCGCAGGTCTTCGTCGGCGGGGCGTGGTGGAACGCCCGCAGTCCCACCCGACGACTGCAGCAGGGCGACGAGGTCCGCGTGGTCGGCCGGCGCGACCTCGAGCTGGTCGTCGAACCGGTCGAGGACGCAACCAGCGACAACCAGGAAGGCACACCGTGAACCCACTCCTCATCGGCATCGGCGTCGCAGTACTGATCCTGCTGTGGTTCCTCGTCAGCGCCATCAAGATCGTCCAGGAGTACGAGCGCGGGGTGATCTTCCGGCTCGGGCGCGTCCAGGACGCCAAAGGCCCGGGGCTGTTCTTCATCATCCCGATCATCGACCGCATGGAGCTGGTCAGCCTGCGGACGGTCACCATGGACATCCCACCGCAGGACATCATCACCAAGGACAACGTCACCGTCCGCGTCAACGCGGTGACCTACTTCAACGTGGTCGAGCCGGTGAAGGCGGTCATCGCCATCCAGAACTACATCTTCGGTACCTCACAGGTCGCCCAGACCACGCTCCGGAGCATCATCGGGCAGGTCGACCTCGACGAGGTGCTGATCAACCGTGACGAGATCAACTCACGGCTGCAGGAGATCATCGATCAGCTGACCAACCCCTGGGGGGTGAAGGTGACCCTGGTCGAGGTCAAGGACGTCGAGCTGCCCGAAGCGATGCGCCGGGCGATGGCGCGTCAGGCGGAGGCCGAACGCGAGCGGCGCGCCAAGGTGATCCACGCGCAGGGCGAGTACGAGGCGGCGCAGCGCCTGGCGGACGCGGCCGAGCAGCTGGAAGCACACCCGGCCGCGATGCAGCTGCGGGTGCTGGCGACCATGGCGGAGGTCTCCGCAGAACGGAACTCGACGCTGATCTTCCCGCTGCCATTGGAGATCCTGCGGCTGGCGGACGCTGCCGGCGCCCTCCTCGCCGACCGCCTCGAGCCGCAACCGCGAGGGGCCGCAGGAGGAGCCTGACTAGGCTGGGCTGCCCGCCGACTGCCGCTCGCCGCGAGACGCACGGAGGTGCGGATGCCCACCGACCCTTCGCGGCGGTGGCCCATCCGCGTCACGATCCTCGGGGTGGTCGGGGTCCTGGCTGGCGCGACGGCCGCCGCGGGTGTGCAGGACCCCACCGCCGCCCCGACCGGGGCCGACCCCGACCCCACGGCGGCCCCCACCACCGATCCGCAGCTGGTCGCCCGCGGCCGGGAGCTGTTCGGTTCCCAGTGCGCGACGTGCCACGGCGCTCAGGGCCGCGGCGGCGTGCGCACCGACGCCCCGCCGCTCCGCGACGCCCCCCCGGCGATGATCGACTTCGTGATCCGGACCGGACGCATGCCGCCGCCGCAACCCGACGCGGGGAGCGTGCGACGTCCTCCGCGGCTCGACGACGAGCAGCGGCGGGCGATCGTGGCGTACGTCAAGACGTTCGCACCGAACGAGCCGGCGATCCCCGACCCCGACCCTCAGCGCGGCGACCTGTCACATGGACGCGAGCTGTACGAGGCCAACTGCATCGCATGCCACAGCGCGCTGGGGCGCGGCATCGCGATCAGCCAGCGCGATATCGCGCCGGGCCTGGACCCTTCCTCCCCGGTCGAGATCGCCGAAGCTGTCCGCGTCGGGCCCGGGGTCATGCCGGTGTTCGAGACCGGCGTCATCTCCGACGACGAGCTCAACGATCTGATCCGCTACATCGTCTGGCTCACCGACGAACGGGAACGCCCCGGTGGCCTCACGATCGGTCGCAGCGGACCGGTCACCGAAGGTCTCGTCTCGTGGGGTCTGGGCTTGGTGCTCCTGCTGGTCGCGATGTACTTCATCGGGGAGCACCGCCGTGGCAGCTGACGACCGCGACACCACGATCCGGCGGGCCACACGCGCCGCCGCGATCGCGTTCTCCGTGGCGATCGCGTCGGCCGTCGGGCTGGTCGTGGTCTACGTCGCCGGCGGTCACACCCAACTCGAAGGGTTGTTCCTGTTCGCGGCGTTCGCGGGGGCCGCCGTGGGGCTGGTCGTGTGGACCAAGGTGCTGATCGCCGAACCCGACCTGCTCGAGGAACGCCCGCCGATGCGTTCCTCGGACGAGGACCGAGCTGCGTTCGAGCACGCCTACCTGGAAGCTCGGGAGGCCCGCGATCCCGACGTCGCCAGCCGCCGACGGTTCCTCAGCCGGCTGCTCGCAGGCGCGGGCGCGTCACTGGCGCTCGCCCTGGGGTTGCCGTTCTTCTCCCTCGGCGCTCCCCCCGGCGGCCAGCTGTTCCGCACCAACTGGGCACGTGGATCGCGCGTGGTCGACTTCGCCGGCCGCCCGGTCCGCGCCGGGATGGTCGGACCCGGAGGAGTCATCACCGTCTTCCCGGAGGGCCACACCGGCGACGGGCAGTCAGCGGCCCTGCTGATCGGGATCGAATTCGACCGGATCGTCGAAGGTGGCATCACGGCGCAGACCGTCCCGGGGATCGTCTGCTACTCGAAGGTGTGCACCCACGCCGGCTGCCCGGTCGGGCTGTACCGCGAGGAGGTCGCGGAACTGCTGTGCCCCTGCCACCAGTCGAAGTTCGCCGTGTACGACAACGCCAGGCCGATCTCGGGTCCGACGACACGGCCACTGCCCCAGCTGCCGCTGGGCACCGACGACGCGGGGTTCCTGGTCGCGCTGGGTGACTTCGAAGCGCCGGTCGGCCCCGAGTTCTGGAACATCGAGCGTGGAGGCCGCGCATGACCGAGCGCGCCGAACGCGACCGCGAACGCCAGACCGAACGCCCCGTCGACGCTCACGGCCGCCACAGCCGCGGCGTGGTCCCCGCGATCGCACGGTGGCTCGACGACCGGCTCGGCATCGCCCAGGGGGCCCGCAAGCTGCTGCGCAAGCCGTTCCCGGATCACTGGTCGTTCCTCCTCGGCGAGGTGGCCCTGTTCGCTTTGGTGGTGCTGTTCCTCACCGGGACCTTCCTCGCGCTGTTCTACCGGCCCGACACCCGGCCGGTGACCTACACCGGCCCCTACGTCCCCCTCCAGGGAGCCCAGGTGTCGGCCGCGTACGAGTCGGTGCTGCGGCTCAGCTTCGAGGTGCGCGCCGGGCTGCTGATGCGCCAGATCCACCACCACGGCGCGAACGTGTTCATGGCCGCGGTCGTGGCCCACATGCTACGCACCTTCTTCACCGGGTCGTTCCGCAAGCCACGTGAGCTGATGTGGGTCACCGGGATCGTGCTGGTCCTGCTCGGCATCGGGGCGGGGTTCACCGGGTACTCGCTCCCCGACGACCTGCTGTCGGGGACCGGCCTGCAGATCGGGTACTCCACCCTGCTGTCGGTCCCGTTCCTGGGCCCGTTCGTGGCGTTCGTCGCGCTCGGCGGGGAGGTGCCGAACCCCGATTTGATCGGCCGCCTGCACATCCTGCACGTCATGATCCTCCCCGGCCTGCTCGCCGCGGTGGTCGGCGCTCACATGCTGCTGCTGTTCCGGGTGCGCCACAGCCAGCATCCCGGCGAGAACCGGACCGAGCGCAACATCGTCGGCAAGCCGATGTTCCCCACCCAGACGATGGTCTCGGCTGCGGCGTTCGCGGCGACGGTGGCCGTCCTGGCGTTGATGGGCGGTTTCTACGAGATCAACCCCGTCTGGTTGTACGGGCCGTTCGAGCCGTCGCGGGTGTTCGCCCCGTCCCAGCCCGACTGGTACGTCGGGTGGCTGGAGGGGGTGCTGCGGCTGTGGCCGGCCTGGTCGATCCGCATCTTCGGGATCGTGATCCCCCAGCCGTTCATCCCCGGGGTGGTGATCCCCGGCCTGATCTTCGTCCTGGCTGGGGCGTGGCCGTGGCTCGAGCGGCGCTACATCGCCCGCGACGACGAGGAGCACAACATCCTCGACGACGTCCGCGATAACCCGCTGCGTGCTGCGGTCGGGGCGGCAGGGGTCACCTTCCTCACGGTGATGCTGGTCGCCGGGAGCAACGACGTGATCGCCGCGCGGTTCATGATCGCGCTCGAGCGGTTCACGTTGGTGCTCCGCGTCCTGCTGGTCGCGGGGCCGCCGCTGGTGGGCTGGCTGACGTACCGGTGGTTGACGCGTCTCAAGCGCCGTGACGTCGACGAAGCCCGGCGCGCCGAGACGGTGAGCGCCGAGCAGGACGTCGCCTAGATGGTGCCCACATGGTGACGGCTCACCGGTACCTGGCCATCTCGATCATCGCAGCGTTCCTGGTGGTCGCCGTCTACGGAGGACTGGCACGGCTGCTCCGCCGCCCGCAGGTGGGCCGGCCGTTCTGGGGGCTGCAGTACTACACCGAGACGGTGCTGCTGGTGCAGGTCGTCGTTGGCGTGGTGCTGCTGGTGATCGGTCACCGGGTTCCGTCCGGGTCCCTGAACTGGCTGCACTACTTCTACGGGTCGCTGTTCCCGCTGATCGCCGTGGTGGCGGGCCGGATCGGGGCGATCCGCCGCGAGGGAGCCGGGTTCGACTACGCCCCGGTGGCGCTGGGAGCGGCGGTCGCGTTCGGCCTCACGCTCCGCGCGGCGATGACCGGATGCGCCGACTCGCCGTTCGTCTGCCTCGGGCTGACCTGAACCGGTCAGCAGGCGTTGCCGTCTGCGGCGTCGAGCGCCGCAACGGTCGACTCGCCCAGGACGCTGGTTCCACCGACCACGATCAGGTCCACGACCGGCTGGCCGCAGGCGCCCACCAGCGGACGCACGGCCGGGTGCACCTCGGGGCTGCCGTCGACGAGCAGGACGGGCGCGGCGGTGTCCGCAGCGAGCCCGGCGGCCGACAGGCCGTACGCCCACCCGTCGGGGCGGAACCCGTGCATCACGACGTACCGGCGGGGCGATGCGCTGCCCCACAGCTGGGTGGCGATGGCCACGGCCGTCTCGACGCGCGACGGGCCGGCCACCCGCTGCGGTGCGGGCACCGCAGCCTGCACGGCGTCGGACAGGGCCGCGACTCCACCCAGCAGGACCGTCCGGGTCGGCTGCCACCGGCGCAGCGCGTCAGCGACCGCCGGGTGCAGCGCGTCACGGTCGGTGACGACGATCGGGACGCGCTGACGCGCGGCCCACGCACCGCCGGTGACGGAATCGGCCCAGGCGGCGCTGGGGTCGGTGGCGGTGCCGTGCGCGCGGGCCAGCGCCACGGTGGGCGTCCCCGGCCAGCGGCGGCGGACCTCCTCGGCGAC
>JALYHG010000135.1 GCA_030776725.1 Actinomycetota bacterium | reverse complement strand
GCGCCACCCAAGCCCGACATCCCCAGGGACGTCGAAGCCGACCTGCCCGGGGGCGTCCTGCGCGAGCTCCGCCGGCACAGCCAGGACCCTGACGAGATCGCCAGAGCCCTGACGCTCGCCGTCGCTGCGGTCGACGCGGGTGCCCCCGACCGTGCGCGTCCCTACCTGGAGTGGGCGAAGGCCGCCGCTCCCCGGGCGCCGAGCGTCCGCGAGACCCTCGGGGTGGCGCTGTACCACGCCGAGGACTGGTCGGGTGCGCTCAGCGAACTCCAGACCTACCGACGGCTGTCGGGCCGCAGCGACCAGAACCACCTGATCGGCGACTGCTTGCGTGGGCTGGGCCGGTCCGCGGCTCGTGTGGCTGAGGTCGTGCAGGAACTCGACCCCGACCGCGACGGCGACGACCGCTACGCCGAAGGGATGATCGTGTGGGCCAGCGCTCTAGCCGATCACGGCGACCCCGGCGCGGGCCGGGCGGTGATCCGCCGGACGCTGGATCGTCTCGGCCAGCCCACCGATCCCCAGGAACACCACCTTCGCCTGTGGTACATCGCGGCGGACCTCGCGGAGCGCGACGGCGACCGCGACGACGCGGAACGGTGGTTGCGGCGGATCGCGGCCGAAGACGACGACCTCTACGACGTGCGAGAACGTCTCGCGCGGCTCGCTGGGTGACGACCCACCGGCGTTGCGAACGCGCGTAGGTCACCCGACCGGGGTCAGCGTCCCCTCGTCGCGTCGGCGGAAGTACCGCAGGAAGCCCGCCGCGTTCGAGCGGAACCCCGACAGCAGCTGGACCCGTTCCTCGGCGTGCGGATCGTCGGGGACCAGTCCCGGGTCGACCTCGTCGGCGAAGCGCTGCACCAACGTCTCGGTGACGTGGTCGAGCTCGTCGTGCTCCTGGTAGGCGGCTTCGGCGGTCGCCGCCCACAGATGCAGCCGCTTGATGGCGTCGTGTAGGGCGTCCACCGGGGGGTCGAGAGGGCCGTAGTGGGCCAGGTACAGGCGGGTGACGTCCCGCTCGAGGTAGCGGCTCAGGGACCGCGTCGCCGCCTCGAGGTGGAAGTCCGGAGGCGGGGTGGCGGGGCGGAGCTCACGCATCCCTGGCAGCTGCACCCCGACCGAGTCCCCGGCGAAGATGGCGCCGGTGGCGTCGTCGAAGATGCCGATGTGGTGCTTGGCGTGGCCGGGGGTGTACAGGACCTCCAGCGTGCGGCCACCGCCGACGTCCAACGTGTCCCCGTCTGCGACCGCCAGGAGCCGGTCGCGCTCGATCGGGGTGCAGGCGCCGTAGACGCGGTCCATGAGCTCGCCGTAGACGCGGCGCGACGACTCGTTGAGCTTCTCGGGGTCGTGCAGGTGTCGAGCGCCGACCTCGCTCACGACGATGGTCGCCGACGGGAACGCCGCGGCGATGTCCCCGGCCCCGCCGGCGTGGTCCAGGTGGATGTGGGTGACGATCAGGTAGGCAAGGTCGCTGGGATCGAGGCCGACCTCGTGCAGCCCGGCGACCACGTGGTCGATCGACAGCGCCGGCCCGCACTCGATCAGCGTCGGGCGCGGCGCGGGCAACAGGTACCCAGCGGTGACCTGCGTCATACCGCCGGTGATCGTGTCGATGCCGACGACGTCGTCGGCGAAGTGCTCCACCCGCGTGCGCGAGACGTCGTCGTTCACTTCCTACCTCCAGGGCGTCACTGCGACGCCGCCTCCGCGTCGCAAGTCGACGCTACTTCAGCAGCTGCCTCGGTTGCTGAGGCGGGCGCCATGGACGACGTCGCGGCGACCATCGAGCGTTTGCGTGCGATCACCGTCGTGCCCATGCTGCGACCGACGACGTCGGCCGATCGGTGGGGGGAGGGTGCCGTGGCCCAGAGTCACCGTCTGCCCGCTGCGGATGGTCTGGCCGAGATCCGCGACCGTCAGCGGCGGGCGCTCGTCGTGGCGCTGGTGGCCAACGGATCCTTCCTGGTGGTGGAGTTCGTCGGCGGTTTGCTGTTCCGTTCTCTGGCGCTCCTGGCAGACGCCGCCCACATGCTGTCCGACGTGGCTGCGCTGACGATCGCACTGGTGGCCCAGCGGCTGATCGAACGTCCGGCGACCAACCGGCACAGTTTCGGACTCCAGCGCGCCGAGGTCCTCGGCGCGCAGGCCAACGGGCTGGTGCTGTTCGCCGCGTCCGCGTGGATCCTGTACGAGGCCGTCCGCCGCATCGGCGCGCCACCGGAGGTCCGAGGAGGTGGTCTGGTCGCGGTCGCCGCGGCAGGCCTGGTGGTCAACCTCGCGTCGGCGTACGCGTTGCACCGGGTACGGGACCACAGTCTCAACATCCGCGGGGCTCTGGCGCACCTGCTCGCCGATGCCGTGGGCTCGGTCGGGGCGCTCCTGGCGGGGGTCGCGGTCGTCCTGTGGCGGGCCAACTGGGTCGACCCGGCCGTGTCCATGGGCGTCGCTCTGCTGGTGCTGTGGTCGGCGTACCGGCTGCTGCGCGAGACGACGCACGTCCTGCTCGAGGGGACGCCGCAACACCTGGACATCGACGAACTGCAGGCCGCGATGCTCGAACACACGGGGGTCGAGGCGGTTCACCACGTGCACGTGTGGAGCATCGCGTCGGACGTTCCGTCGCTGTCGGCGCACGTCGTGCTCCGGGAAGAGCTCAGCCTCCACGACGCCCAGATCCTCGGCGACGAGCTCCGCGCCCGCCTCGAGAACGACTTCGGGATCGGGCACACCACCCTCGAACTCGAGTGCCACGTCTGCGAGCCAGAAGCCGACGATGAGCTGTTGTTGTAGCTGCGGCGCCGCCTGTCGATCCGAGCGGTCACGCGGGATGGTCGTCCTCCACCTGGTCCTCTTCCTCGCTGGGATCGTCCTCGTGGGGCGGACGCTCGCCGATCAGCCCCACGTGCAGAACAGCGTCGCCCGGTGAGACCAGCGGCAGGGTGGTCGCGCCGATCACCACGCCATCGTCGGGGCTGTCCACCGCCGATCGTTCGCGGCCGAAGGGGTCGGTCGTCGCCCACAGCGTCTGACCGGCCCGGACCTGATCGCCGGGCCCGACCTGCAGGTCCAGGATCCCGCCCCGTTCGGCGCGGATCCACCGCGAGTCGTACATCACGACCGGCGGGTCGTGCGGCGGGTCGGGGGCCTGGTCGGTCATCTGCAGATGGTGCAGCAGGCGCAGTATCCCCTCGGCGGCGACCTGGATCGCGTCGGTGTCGAAGCGCAGGGCCTCACCGCCCTCGAACGTCAGCACGGGCACACCCCGGTCCGCCGCGACCTCACGCAGTGATCCGGGACGGGTCGCGGCCGACAGGATGTAGGGCGCGCCGAACGCCTCGGCGAGTTGCAACGTGTGCGGGTCGGCGGTGTCGATCCTCACCTGCGGCACGTTGGTGCGTCGGTTCGCAGCGGTGTGCAGGTCCACACCGAGGTCGCTGGCGACCACGATCTCGTCGAGGACCACCCGGGCGATGCGGGCCGCGAGCGACCCGGTGGGCGACCCCGGGAAGGCGCGGTTGAGGTCGCGGCGGTCAGGCAGGTACCGGCTGTGCAGCTGCACACCCAGGATGTTCACGAGCGGCGCGACCAGGATGGTGCCGCGCAGGCGCTGGGGGTCCAGACGCTGGATCAGCTCGCGGCACGCCGCGACACCGTTGAGTTCGTCGCCGTGGACCGCCGCCGTGACGAACATCCGCGGACCGGTCTGCGCGCCGTGCAACACGGCGACGGGGATCGACAGGCGGTCGCCGGTGTACGACTCGGACACGGCGCACGACAGGTCCGCTCGCGTCCCCGGTGAGACCTCCTCGCCGGCGACACGAACGGGCGCGATCACCGCCGGCGGGCGGGCCCGTCC
>JALYHG010000134.1 GCA_030776725.1 Actinomycetota bacterium | reverse complement strand
CCTCGACGTGGCAGCCATGGTCAAGTCATGCCTGGGCCCGGCGGCTGTGTCGGATGAGGTGGTCGCGTTCGCGGCACGGGCGGGCGGCGTGCCGTTCCTGGTCGAGGAGCTCCTTGCCGCCGGCCTGACCGCCGGCGTTCTCGTCGCTGACGAGGGAGTCTGGCGCCTGTCGAGCGCCACCGACGTTGTGGTGCCGGCCACATTCTCGGAGAGCATGCGTCGACGGCTCGCGCGGCTCGGCGACGACGGCCGAACAGTGGTCGTCGCCGCTGCCGTGCTCGGGCGACGGTTCGACTGGAGCCTCGTGCCGGCGATCACCGCGCTCGACGAGGACCGGGCCCTCGCCGCACTCCACCAGGCCGTGGACGCGCAGATCGTCACGCTGGACCGTGGGGACGGCAGCTTCCGGTTCCGGCACGCCCTCTCGAGGGACGCCGTGCTCGCCGACCTGTTCCCACGCGAGCTACAGACGCTGTCGCGTCGCGCCCTCGCGGCGGTCGAGGCGGCACACCCCGACCTCGATGACGACTGGGGGCAGTTGGCAGCCGAGCTCGCCGCCGCGGCGGGCGACCCCCGCCGCGCGACCACACTGTTCCTGGAGAACGCTCGCGGGGCGTTCGAGCGGGGTGCGCTGGCGACCGCGGAGGCAACCCTGGACCGCGCTCGCACCTTGCTCCCCGCGAGCGACCCCATGAGGCTCGACGTGGACGAGTGCCTGTTGCGGGTGCTGTCGTTCGCCGGCAAGCGTGAGCGAGCCGTGGAGGTGGCCGACTCGCTGCTGGCCCGGCTGGGAAACGCCCCGCAGTCGGCGCCGCGGCGGGCGGAGATCCACCTCCTGCTCGCCCGTGCCGCCGTCGCCGCCACCCAGTGGGACGAGGCCGACGAGCATCTCGAGCGGGCGCGTGGCGAGACGGCAGCCGCTCCTGATGCGCGTCTCTCGGCCCGGCTGGATGCGGTGGGAGCTCAAACGGCGATCGTGGACGATCCCGAGCGCGCTGCGGCACTGGCGCGGGCCGCCCTGGAGGCGGCTGAGCGTCTCGACCTGGCGGACGTCGCCTGCGAGGCGCTGGAGGTGCTCGGCAGGATCTACCGCACATATGACCTTGCGGCGGCAGAGGACGCCTTCGGGCGCGTTCTCGTCCTGGCAGAAGCGCATGGAATGTCGCTGTGGCGGGCGAGAGTCCTACACGAGCTTGGCGCGATCGACATGCTGACCGGCCGCCCCCTCGGACGGCTGGAGGAGGCGAGGGAGCTCGCGCTGGCCCACGGGGCGCTCGCAACCGCCGCGGTCGTCGACGTGCAGGTCGCAGCCGCACTCGTTCTGGCGGACGACCCCGAGCCCGGGGCCCGCGCCGCACAGCGCTCCGCCGACCTGGCGCGGCGGTACCGGCTCGACCAGACGCTGGCGGCAGCGGTCGCGCTGGAGGCGTATGTGCACGCTCGCAACCGGCGGCGCACGGAGCTGCAGCGATGCGTCGACGAAGCCCGCGCGCTCGCGCCCGGCGTCCCCGACATCGAGGTCAAGGCGTCCACCGCGTCTGCTCTGCTGGCGCTCGTGGAGGAGGATTGGATGGCGGCGCGGCGGCATCTTCTGGCCGCGGTGCGGAGAGCGGCCGAAGGCCCGAGTTACGCGGTGGTGCCCGCCACAGGGCTGCTGGCCCTCGTCCTCCAGCTGGGCGGGCCGGAGGGCGATGCCTCGGATGTCGAGTTCCCGGAGGCGTCGGTCCACTTTCTGACGTCGGCGTTCCTGCGTTACGCCGACGCCGTCGCCGCAGGGCACGCCGGCGACGCCGAACTGGCAGCCGCCAGTATGGCCCAGGCCGATCGTGCGCTCGACGACCACCGGTGGTTCCGCAGCCTCGGGCGGCGGCTCGTCGCCGAGGCCGCGGTCGCGGACGGTTGGGGAGACCCCGTGCCGTGGCTGCGCGAGGCACTCGATTTCTTCGACCGGCACGGGGACGACCAGCTCGCCTCCGCGTGCCGGTCGCTCCTGCGGAAGGCCGGCGCCGCCGTCCCGCGACGGAGGGGCGACAAGGAGGTTCCCGGCGAACTTCGGGCGCTCGGGGTGACGTCGCGCGAGTGGGAAGTCCTCCGACTCCTCGCGATGGGCCTGCCGAACAAGGAGATCGCCACCAGGCTGTACGTGTCGCCCCGCACCGTCGAGCGTCACGTGGCCAACCTGGCCGTCAAGACGGGCGTCGGTCGGCGCTCGGAGCTGGTGGCGTACGCGGCGCGAACGCTCGTCAAGGGCACCTCACGTTCTTAATTGGGGGATCGCCGCCGCGAAAACGTCGGTTCTGCCTCATGTCCGCGTCGCGCTGACCCTGCACGCTCGCCGTGGCCTCGCACCAGCGAGGTCCTGCGGTGCGAACGGGCCGGAGAGAGCCCTTCAGGAGGGACCGATGAGCTTCGCTCCGAAAGTGCCGACCACGCGCGTTCCACCGAGGCGTGTGGGCAGAGACGCCTGGGTCGTTCACCAAGTGCAACACGCGCTCGGGGCTCCGCTCAGCGTGTACCTCAACTCGATGGTGATCGCCGGTGCGGAACCGGCGATCGTCGATACCGGATCGGTGAACAACCGCAGCCAGTGGCTGGACGACGTGTTCGGGATCGTCGACCCGGCGGACGTCCGCTGGGTGTTCCTCTCGCACGACGACAGTGATCACACCGGAAACCTCGTGCCGGTGATGGAGACGTGTCCGAACGCGACGCTGGTCTGCAGTTGGGCGCTGGTCGAGCGGTACAGCAACGCCTTCGGCTTTCCGCTGCACCGGTTGCGCTGGCTCAACGACGGCGAGGCCATCGACCTCGGAGACCGGCGCATCATCGCGGTGCGGCCGCCCGTCTACGACTCGCCGGCGACACGGGGGTTCCTCGACGACCGCA
>JALYHG010000133.1 GCA_030776725.1 Actinomycetota bacterium | reverse complement strand
ACGGGTCCCGATCCGGTGCCCACCGACAGCCGTCGCCGATCGGCCCGAGCACAGTTGGAACGCGAAGCGCTCCGCGTGGCACTGCAGCGGCCCGATCTTCTCCCGCAACGTTGGGTCGAGGTCACCGCCGATGATTTCAGCCACCCCAGGGCCCGGTCGGTGTTCGACGCGTACCAGGAGGGCGGGGGACCCGGATCCGACCTCGACACCGTCCTGGCAGCAGCCGCCGACGAGGAGACCCGGACGGTCATCCGCGCCATCGCGCTGGAGGAGTTCACCGTCGAGCCCGACGCCCCGCACGTCGCGATGCTCGTGGGGCGTCTGCTGCTACGGCGGGTGGAGCGCGAGATCTCCCGCCAGAAGGACGTGGTGGAGCGGCTCAACCCGGTCGTCGAACGCGACCGGCACCGCACCGAGTTCGAGCGGCTCATCGCGCTGGAGGCACGCCGCCGCGACCTGCGCCACGTCGCTTCCGAGTGACCCTGCGGCGCCGTCGCCGGCGCTGGCACACGGGTGCACAGGTGGTCCTCGAGCACACGGGCGGCGGCGTCCCGCGAGTCATGTCCTTCAGCGTTCCGGCCGCGCGGGGCCGACCGTGGAGGTACCATCCGGCCACGGCGGACCCCCGCCGGCTCCCGTCGGAGGTGTCGGTGGCGGATCCGGAACTCAACGAGGCCACCGTCCTCACCCTCCCCGACGAGGGCGTCGCGGCACGCAGGGACGTGCGCGCGCTGCTGGCGCGCGGCCGGGCACGCGGTTTCGTGACCTCGGATGAACTGGCGACGTTGGCGTCGGACGGGAACCTGTCCGACCGCCAGCTCGACGCGATCCAACGGCTGCTGCGTCGAGCCGGGATCGGATGTGTTGAGCTCACCGCCGGCGGATCAGCAGGTGCGGTGGCGGACCCGTCGCTCCCCACGGTCGATCCCGTCCGCCTGTACCTCAACCAGATCGGGCGTGTCGACCTGCTCAGCGCCGACGAGGAGATCGACCTCGCCAAGCGGGCAGCGGCCGGCAGGGCCGCCACCGCGCTGCTGGACTCGACGCTGGACGTGCCCCCGGCGCGGCGCGCCCAGCTGCGGCGCATCGAGCGTGACGGGGAGCGAGCCACCCGCCGCATGGTCGAGGCCAACTTGAGGCTGGTCGTGTCCATCGCCAAGCGTTACGTGGGCCGCGGGATGCTCTTCCCGGACCTCGTGCAGGAGGGCAACCTCGGCCTGATCCGCGCCGTCGAGAAGTTCGACCACGCCCGTGGCTACAAGTTCTCCACCTACGCGACCTGGTGGATCCGCCAGATGATCAGCCGCGCGATCGCCGATCAGTCGAGGCTGATACGCGTGCCGGTGTACCTGGTGGAGGTCATGAACAAGGTCGCGCGCGTCGAACGTGAGCTGGTGCAGAAGCTCGGTCGGGAACCGACCGCGGAGGAGATCGCCGCAGCGACCGGCCTGCCGCCCGACCGGCTGGAAGAACTCGGCCGCCTCGACGTGGATCCCGCGTCGCTGGATGCACCGATCGGCGACGATGATGGTGGCTCGTTCGGTGACATGATCGAGGACGTCAACGCCGTCGTGCCGCTGGACGCAGCGGCGTACCTGCTCCTGCAGCAGCACCTGGCGTCGATCCTCGATGAGCTGCCGGCGCGTGAGCGGTTGGTGATCGAATCGCGCTTCGGGCTGCGTGACGGGACCATGCGGACTCTGGACGAAGTCGGGACCGCCGTTGGCCTCACCCGCGAGCGGATCCGCCAGATCGAATCGAAAGCGCTGGCGAAGCTGCGCCACCCGTCCTACGCCGAGATCCTGTCGGATTTCCTCCTCGAGGATTGACGGCGGCCGGTCACCTCACCACCAGCCAGACGACGATCGCCAGAACGACCACCGCGGCGAGCCCTGCCAGCAGCATGGTCGTGCGGTGGTCGGTCCGTCGGGAGGTCGGGTCACCCTCGCCGTGGACCTGCCTGCGCAGCACCTCGGCGGTGTCGTGCTCGGCCCGGAAGGCGGACCACTGCCCGGTCGGGGCGCCGACGTCGAGCTCGTCACGACGTTCCCACGCTTGAGAGAACTCTTCCTCTTCGCGGTCTGGGCGCTGGGCGTTCACGGCTGCGACGCCTCGGCGTCACGCAGCCGCGTCCGTCGTGCCCGGACCACCGTGTCACGCTCCTCGAGGAGGACACGGCGGGCCGGACCGGGTAGCTCACGGCGGAGTTCCTCGTCGGTGCGTTCCACCAGCTGCTCCTCGACCACGACCGAGGGGTACATCGAGTGTGCGTACGCCAGCGCGACCTCCAACTGGCGCTCGTCGAACATCGGTCGCAGGTGAGCGAAGTACGGTTCGACGTACGGGCGTGCCAGGTGGGGCTGGTCGGGCTGCATGAAGCCCCGCATCAACGCCTTCAGCAGGCTGTGGGACATCTCCCGCTCGCCGACGATCCGTTCCCACACCGTGGCCTTGACCCGAGCATCCGGCCGGCTCGCGCGGGCCTGGGCGGCGTTGCGTTCGCCGAGGTCGGTGGGGTCGCGTCGCTGTTCCGCCGCGATCGCGTCCTCGTCGAGTGCTCCGATCCTCGCCAACGCCTTCACGATGTGCCAGCGCAGCTCGGTGTCCACCACGAGCCCTTCGATCGACAGGTCACCGTCGAGGAGCGCACGGACAGCGTCGACGTGTTCGTCGTCGCGTGCCGCAGAGATCCAGTGTCGCACCCAGGTCAGTTGTGCGTCACTGGACGGCTGGGCGGCGCGGACCTCGTCGCGGGCCTGATCGGCCATGGCGCGCAGCAGCGGACGGGCGTTACCGGGGTCGCCCCACAGTTGCGCCGTGGTCAGGCGACGGCGCAGGATCGTCTGGAGCGACCCGACGTCGTCCTCGCCCGGGACGTTGCGCAGTGCGATCGCGGCGAACTGCCGCGCCGGCAGGACAGCGTCACGGACCATGTCCCAGGCCGCGCCCCAGCACAGCGTGCGCGCCAGCGGGTCCGTGAGGCTACCGAGGCGAGCTTCCACGGTCGCAAGCGACCGGTCGTCGAGGCGGACCTTGGCGAACGTCCACGCGGCGTCGTCGACGAGGAGCAGGTCCGCGACCGGCTCCCCGACGAGCTCGGGAACGTCGGTGGACCGACCAGCCACGTCCAGTTCCACACCCCGGCGACGCACCAGACGCCTGTCGCTCTCGTCGAACGCGGCGATGCGGACGCGGTGGCGGCGCAACGTGGGGTGGTCGTCGGGGGCGTCCTGCTCGATCCAGACGCTGGTGTAGCGGCCATCGTCGTCCTCGACCCGCGCCGCCAGCGTGTTGAGCCCGGCCGTCTGGAGCCACTCCTTCGCCCACGATGCGAGGTCGTCGCGGCCGGAGCCACGTTCGAGTTCACGCAGCAGGTCATCGAGGTCGGCGTTCGACCACGCGTAGCGGCGGAAGTACGCGCGGACCCCGTCCAGGAAGGCATCCTCACCGACCCAGGCGACCAGTTGGCGCAGGACCGAGGCGCCCTTGGCGTAGGTGATGCCGTCGAAGTTCTGGTGGACGGCATCCAGGTCGAAGACGTCCGTCGAGACCGGGTGCGTGGAGGGCAGCTGGTCCTGGTAGCGCGCCCACGTCTTCGTGTCGTGCTCGAACGTGGTCCACGCGTTGGGGAAGCGCGTGGCCCGGTCGACGGCCAAGGTCGCCATGAACGTCGCGAAGCTCTCGTTCAACCACAGGTCGTCCCACCACCGCATCGTGACGAGGTTCCCGAACCACATGTGGGCCATCTCGTGCAGGATCGTGTTCGCCCGAGACCCGCGTTCCGCTTCGGTGACGGCGCCACGGAAGATGTAGTGCTCGGCGAACGTCACGCACCCCGGGTTCTCCATCGCCCCGAAGTTGAACTCGGGGACGAACAGCTGGTCGTACTTGGCGAACGGGTAGGGATGGTCGAACGCGGCCTGGAAGAAGTCGAGCCCCTGCGTGGTGATCTCGAGGATCTCGTCGTGGTCGAGATGGTCGGCCATGGACGCACGGCAGTACACGCCGAGCGGTACGTCGCCATGCTCGGCGGACCACACGTGGTACGGGCCGGCGACCACCGCCACCAGGTAGGTCGACAGCGGCGGGGTCGAGTCGAACGCCCACAACCCGTCGCCACTGTCATCCGTGGGCGGCATGTTCGACACGACCTGCCAGTGCGGCGGAGCGTCGACCCGCACCGTCGTGCGCGCCTTGACATCGGGTTGGTCGAAGCAGGCGAAAACCAGATGCGCATCGAACGGTTCGAACTGGGTGTGGAGGTAGGCCTGCCCGTCGACGGGGTCGACGGCACGGTGCAGACCAGCGCCGGTGTTCTGGTACGCGCAGGCGGCTTCGACCACCAGGTCGTTCTCGGCGGCGAGGCTGTCGAGTTCGATGCGTGTGCCGTCGAAGCGATCCTGGGCCCGCAGTGGGGTGCCGTTCAGCTCCAGACGGTCGACCGACCGCGCCGACAGGTCGATGAACGTTCCGGCCCCCGGGTCGTCGCAGCGGAACCGGACCCGCGTCACCGAGCGGAAGGTCTCACCGTCCTCACCGAGCACCAGGTGGACGTCGTAGCGGACGTCGGAGATCAGCTCAGCGCGCGCCGCAGCCTCGTCGCGCGTGAGGTTCCCCGCTGTGGTCGACACGCTGCACGCTCCGGTACCGGGTGGTCGTCGGTGACTGCCGGGCCGATGCCGTGAGACATCGGGGAGTCCGCCGCCGAGCCTACTGGTCGACGTGGACTGCCCAGGCGACCCGCGCGTCGGCGACCTCGCCCACGACCGGAACACCGAGTCTCCGCCTCCACTGTGGTGGTCGGCGGCCCACCTCGCCGGGTCCCTGCGCGAGCGGCTGCCATCGTTATCCTCGCGCGCATGGCGCTCGGCGAACGTGCGGTGATCGAGCCCGACGCCCGCGTGGGTAGGCGGACCCGGGTTGTCGCGGCCGTCGCTGTCGTGCTCTCCCCGCTCGCGCTCCTCGCCTTGCTACGGTTGCGTCCGGCGCTCGATGCGCGCTGGCAGAATCACCCCGCGCACTTCTGGTTGGTGCTGGTGGCGGCTGCGATCGCGATGTCGCTCGGGTACGCGATCACCGTCCCGGCACGTCGCCGACGGGACGCTCGGCTGTTCCTGGTGTCGCTGGCGTTCCTGTCTGGGGCAGGGTTCCTGGGACTGCACGCGCTCGCGACGCCGGGGGTCCTGGTCGGACCCAACGCCGGGTTCGAACTCGCGACGCCGGTCGGCCTGCTGCTGGGCGGCCTGTTCGTGGCGGCGTCGGCGCTCGACCTGTCCCCGTCCACGTCGCGCCGCATCACGGCACGTTCGAGACCGATCCTGGGTGGACTGCTGGGCGTGATGGTCGCGTGGGCGGTGATGTCGCTGGCGGAGGTCCGTCCGCTGAACGACCCGCTGCAGCAGGAGGCGCTTGAGGGGTGGCAGGTCGCCCTCGGGGTGGTCGGGGTCCTCGGTTACGGACTCGGCGCGGTCGGGTACCTGCGGCTCTACCAGCGTCGCCGCGCACGCTTCGTGTTCGCCGTCGCGCTGGCGTTCGCGCTGCTGGCGGAGTCGATGGTGGTCATCGCCTACGCCGTGAACTGGCGGGTCTCGTGGTGGGAGTGGCACGTGCTCATGCTCGCCGCCTTCGCCGTCATCGCCGCGGCCGCGAAGCAGGAGTGGCACGAGGAGCGGTTCAGCGCGCTCTACCTCGAGCAGACGCTCGCCGGCGCGGAGGAGGTCAGCGTCCTGTTCGCCGACCTGCAGGGCTACACGGCGTTCTCCGAGCGGACCCCGCCGGGGGAGGTCGCGCGGATGCTCAACACGTACTTCTCCCGGCTCGTCCCGCTGATGGAGGAGCACGGTGGCCAGGTCCACCAGCTGATCGGCGACGCCATCATGGTGGTCTTCAACAAGGCGGGAGAGCAGCCGGATCATGCACTGCTCGCCGTACGGGCCGGCCTCGCGCTGCAGCGGGTGGCCACGGAGATCGCCGACCGAGAGCCGGATTGGCCGCGTTTCCGGGTCGGCGTGAACAGCGGCGACGTGGCCTCGGGGGTCCTCGGCGCCGAACGTGGCTACCGCAAGCACGACGTGATCGGCGACACGGTGAACCTCGCGGCCCGACTGGAGAGCCAGGCCCCTGTGGGCGAGGTGGTGATCGGCGAAGGCACCTACGACCGTCTGCCCGCCAGCGCATCGGTCGAACGTCTCCCGGCTCTTCGGATCAAGGGCAAGACCGATGCGGTCACCGCGTACGTCGTCCGCGGCGGCGTTTGACCGTGAGAGACTCCACTCCACTGTCTGCGGACGCTACAGCTGGCATGTCCGCGTCAACCCCCGGACGCTAGTTTCGCCCACGCGGAGTTCTGCCACACACGGCCGGAGGCAACAACGTGGCCAACCCCACGATCCTCGCCGTCGACGACGACCCTCAGGTGCTGCGGGCGGTCGAGCGCGACCTGCGCCGCCGCTACGCCCGGGACTACCGCATCCTGGCCGCCCCGTCGGGCCAGGAAGCCCTCGACCTCGCCGAGCAGTTGCGGCTGCGGGACGACGAGGTCGCGCTGTTCCTGGTGGACCAGCGCATGCCGGGCATGACCGGCGTGGAGTTCCTGGAGCGGGCCATCGAGGTCTTCCCCGACAGCAAGCGGACGTTGCTCACGGCCTATGCGGACACCGAGGCCGCCATCAAGGCGATCAACGAGGTCGGCCTCCACCACTACATCATGAAGCCGTGGGATCCCCCCGAGGAGCGGCTCTACCCGGTGCTCGACGACCTGCTCGAGAACTGGCTGGAGTCGTGGCGCCCACCGTTCGAGGGCCTGCGGATCGTCGCTGACCGTTGGTCGAAGCCGGCCCACGAGCTCAAGGCGTTCCTCGCCCGTAACCAGGTCCCCTACCGGTTCGTCGATGCGGCGGAGGACGAGGGCCGCGAACTGATCGCCCTGGCGGAAGCGGACACCGCCAACCTGCCGCTCGTCCTGTTCGCGCAAGGCCCGCCGCTCACCAACCCGTCGCCCGCGGAGGTCGCCGACCGCGTGGGGTTGCACGTCCACGCGGAGCTGCCCTTCTACGACCTGGTCATCGTCGGGGCGGGCCCGTCCGGGCTCGCCGCCGCGGTGTACGGCGCCTCGGAGGGCTTGAAGACGCTGCTCGTCGAGCAGGAGGCGCCCGGTGGTCAAGCGGGCCAGAGTGCGCGGATCGAGAACTACCTGGGTTTCCCTGCGGGGCTGTCAGGCGCGGAACTGGCACGGCGCGCCGTCGCCCAGGCACAGCGCTTCGGCGCCGAGCTGCTCGTCCCACAGCAAGTCGTCGGCGCCAACCGCAAGGACCCCTACCGCATCCTCCAGCTCAGCGACGGCTCGCACGTGAACTGCCACGCCGTCCTGATCACGACCGGTGTGCAGTACCGGACCTTGCCGGCCGAGGGCGCGGCCGAGGTGACCGGCGCGGGTCTGTACTACGGGGCTTCCCGGATCGAGGCCGTCACCCACCGCGAGCAGGACGTCTTCGTGGTGGGCGGCGGGAACTCCGCGGGACAGGCCGCGATGTTCCTGTCCCAGTTCGCGCGCACCGTCACCATCCTGGTTCGCGGCGACTCGCTGGTCGAGACCATGTCCCGCTACCTGATCGACCAGCTCGAGTCCACCGACAACATCCGGATCCGCTACGGGGTGGGAGTGGTCGAGGTCGGATCGGAGGAGGAGCGCCTGTCGTCACTGACGCTGGAGCACCTCGAGAGCGGCAAGCGAGAAACGGTCGACGCGGGCGCGCTGTTCGTGTTCATCGGCCAAGCGCCGAGGACGGAGTGGATCGCCCACCTCGTGGCCTGCGACGAGCATGGCTTCATCCTGTCCGGACCTGGGTTCGACCCACCCCCGAAGGGCTGGTCGGTTGAGCGCGACCCACTGCCACTGGAGACGACCGTTCCCGGGGTGTTCGTTGCGGGGGACGTCCGCGCCGGCTCCGTCAAGCGGGTGGCGTCTGCCACGGGCGAGGGTGCGATGGCGGTGAGCTTCGTCCACCAGCACCTGGCCGGGTTGTGAGCAGCGACGCCTCGATGGGCCGCATCGACTTCCTGCGGCAGCTGCCCTACTTCGCCGACCTTCCGGAGGAGGAGCTGCGCACCCTTAGCGGCAACGCCCCCGAGCGGCAGGTCCCGGCCGGTCAGGCCCTCATCGAGCAGGGCACCCCCGGGGAGGCCCTGTACGTGGTGGTCGAGGGGGAGTTCGACGTCGTCCGGCACGTCGACGGGCGCGACGTATGGATCGGGCGGGTCGCGAGGGGGGACGTGCTGGGCGAGATGGCCCTGCTGGAAGGCCGGCCGCGCAACGCCTCGGCGAAGGCGACGGTCGACAGCCGGGTGATCGAGATCTCCGAGCCGGCCTTCCGCAAGCTCACCGAACACTCCTCCACAGCGCTGTCCATGCTCCACACCGTGGTCGGACGCATGCGAGAACTGGAGGCGCGGCTGCGGGAATCGGAGCAGCAGGCGGCGTTCGGTCGGATCGCCGCGGGGCTGATGCACGACTTGAACAATCCGGCCGCCGCGGTCCAGCGCAGCGCCGGAGGGATCGTCGACGGGGTGGCGGCGCTGGAACAGGCCGCCGCCGACCTGCTGGCCAGCGGCGCGTCCGACGTCGACCTCACGCTCGCCCCGCCCGGCCCGCCCCCGCCCGGCCCGCCCCCGTCCGACCCGCTGACCCGCTCCGACCGGGCGGAGCGCCTCGGCACTTGGCTGGAACACCACGGCGGCGAGGCGCTGTGGGACGACGCCGCCACGCTGGTCGACGCGGGCTGGGATCTGCCGGCGCTCGAGCGCGCCACAGCCGACGTGAAGGACGCGCACGTTCGCCCGCTGGTGCGCTGGCTCGTCGCCCGTCACAACGTGCGCGAACTCGCCGACGAGATCCGCACCGGCGCAGCGCGGATCTCCGAACTCGTGGGGGCGGTGAAGAGCCACGCGTACGTCGGCCAGACCCTGGTCCCCGACCTGGACCTCAACGAGAGCATCCGACAGACCCTGGTGGTCCTGCGTCATCGCCTGCGTGACGTCGAGGTCGATCTCCATCTCGGGGAGCTTCCCCGGATCGAGGCCTACGGCAGCGAGCTCAACCAGGTGTGGACCAACCTCATCGACAACGCCATCGACGCCATGGAGGGCTCCGGGCGCATCACCATCAGCACGAGATGGGACGGTGAGCGCGTGGTGGCCGAGATCACCGACGACGGACCCGGCATCCCATCGCAGATCCGCTCCCGGATCTTCCAGCCGTTCTTCACCACCAAGCCGCCCGGTCAGGGCACAGGTCTCGGGCTCCACACCGTCTACAACACCGTCGCCCGCCACGGCGGCGACATCGGTCTTGATTCCGAGCCCGGGCGGACCACCTTCACCGTCCGCCTCCCCACGCAGCTGGCCGGACGCGAGGGGTGAGGGTCGCCGGCGTCAAGCGACGACGGACGTTCGGTGTCACACCCGGCTCGTAGGGTCCGCCCACGATGAACGGAACGAGCACAGCATCGCCTCGAACAGCGGCGGAGGCCGCGCCGCCACAGGCCACCGGCTGCGAGCAACCGCCGCTGCCGTTGTCCTGGGACGATCCGATCCCGTATGCCCTGACCGCGCGAGCCCGACGCGCGGTCGCGCCGACGTCCCTCCCGGATCTGTCGGTGGTCCCCGTCGAACAGGCGCCGACCGATCCGTTCGATCCCCGACCGGCCAGAGCGCGCGCCCTGCGGC
>JALYHG010000132.1 GCA_030776725.1 Actinomycetota bacterium | reverse complement strand
TGCTCCCGCGGAGGCGGCGACGCCCGTGCGGGCACGGGACGCTGGCTGGCCATCGCGAGCGATCTGGGCTCCTGGGACTTACTCGCCGTCGCCGGTGGATGATGCCAGTGCGCCGGGCGCGTTCGCGTCGATGAAGGCGTCGGCGGGGATGGCGTTGGGGGGGATGGGGGCGGCCCAGCTGGGGACACTGGCGGGGGTACCGGGTCGCCGTCGCGCCGGGCGCGGTCGGCCAGGGTCGGGTCGGCGTTCCAGGGCCGCAGCGTGACCCGGAGCGGTGCCATGGACCCCGTAGATCACCACGGCTCGCCCGGCGGGCAGGGTGCGCAGCGCATGGTCGGGCGCGAGACGGCGGCACTGCGGGTTTACGCAGGTACATAATGGCGCTGGCCCGCATTTCGCCCTCTACGACCCACCTCTGACGGCATATCGCCGACGGTGCAGTACCACCGTCCGTAGCAGAATGCCCGGTCCCAGCCGTCGTTCGAGTGGGGTTGACAACGGCTCTTTCTGGCCGTCCGCTTACTGACGGGTCCGCACCCACAACTACTCCCGACGAAGTTGCGGCGCTCATCCGAGCGGCTGGACTTGTCCGGGCACGGCAACACGACACTGCCGATGTGTCCGGCGACAAAGGAACCGGTCAGGGAGTAAGCTGTCCTTACCAGACGCCGAGCCACCACAGCCACCCCACAATCGCCCTCACAAACGGCGTCCCGGTCAAGATCGTGTCCGAGCGGCTCGGCCATGCGAACGTCTCGATCACGCTAGAGACCTACGCCCACGTCCTCGATCGAGCGGATGCCGAGGCCACCGAGCAGGCTGCGACGGCGATCCTCGGAGACCGATCGTGACCGCGTGCCGCCCCGCCCCTCGTGGTCATGGCGTGGTCACGAGCAACGGCGGCGGTTGCAATTCGAGGGGTCAGAGGGGGCTACGGGCTGATCTACGTAGCTGGGAGGCAGGGGATCGAACCCTGAACACCGACTCCAAAGGACGGCGTGTTGCCAGTTACACCACCTCCCAAGGACACGGGCCGGTCGCACCGGCCCACCGGTGAGGCTACCGGGCGCTCGTTCCACGCACCCACCGACGCGGACGGCCAGTGCCGTAGCGTTGTGCCGCGGTGCGCGCCCGACGAGCGATCGGTCAGCGACCGCTGACGATCTCGGGTCCGCCCGCGGGTGAGCGGGCGACCTCCACGCGGTCGAAGCGTTGCGCGACCGCCGCAGCGAGACGCCGCGCGTGTTGGGGGTCCCCGGCGACACCTAGCACGGTGGGTCCCGAACCGCTCATGACCGCGCCGAACGCCCCGGCGTCCAACAGCGACTCCTTGGCGTCGCGGAGCTGCGGGCGGAGACGGAACGCTGCCTGCTCCAGGTCGTTGTGCAGCGCTGCACCCAACGCCTCGGCGTCCTTGGCGCGGAGCGCCTGAAGGACGGCGTCCGGTTCGACCTCGCTCGGGACCGCCACCCGGTCCCACATCCGGTAGACCTCGGCGGTGGACATCGGCTGGTCGCTCATCCCAACGACCCAGTGGAACGTGCTGCGGCACAGGACCTGGGCGGTTGCGGTCCCGGTCCCGGTCGCCAACGCGGTCCCTCCCCCGACGCAGAAGGGAACGTCGGCGCCGACGTCCGCTGCGACGCTTCGCATCTCTTCGCGGCTGAGCTGGGCATCCCACAGCTCGTTCAGCGCCACCAACGTGGCGGCGGCGTCGGCCGAACCGCCTGCCATCCCGGCCCCCACCGGGATGCGTTTGGCGAGCGCGATCCGCGTGACCGGGGCGCCTGGCTCAGGACGGACCCGGTCGTGGTCTTCGGTCGCCGGCCCGCGGCGCACCAGGGCGTCGGCGAGCGCCCTCGCCGCCCGGACGGCGAGGTTCGAGGCGTCCCGCGGCACGTCGATCCCGGCGTCGTGCTCGATCGTGACATCCAGCAGCCGCCGGGCCGCCGGGTGGTAGCACGCCACCCGCGGGCCTTCGAACCGCACCGAGACCTCGTCGTGGATCCCGATGGTGTGCATGACCGAGACGATGTCGTGCATCCCGTCGGGCCGGCGCCCGCGTACGGCGAGGAACAGGTTGACCTTGGCGGGGACCCGCACCCGCACGGTCGGCGCCGGCAGCGGACGTTCGCTCACGATCCGCTCCCGGCTGGGAGGTGATCGGCGAGGTGAGTTGCGAGGCGGCGGAACGCGGCGGGGTCGAGTTCCTCGGCTCGCGCGCCCGGGTCGATGCCGGCCGCCTCGAGGGCCTCCTCCACAGCTGCCGTCCGGGTCCGCGCCCGTAGCGCGTTCCGTAGCGTCTTGCGCCTCTGGGCGAACGCCGCCTCGACCACCGACACGACCACACGGTGCTCGGCCGGGTCGGGCATCGGGTGGCGGCGGACGATGCGGACCGTGACGCTGTCGACCTTGGGGACCGGGTAGAAGACGGTCGGCGGGACGCGTGCGACCACGTCGACGTCCGCCACCAGCTGCAGCTTCACGCTGACCGCCCCGTACAGGCGATCCCCGACCTGGGCAGCCCACCGTTCTCCGACCTCGCGTTGGACCATCACGAACAGGTCGGTGATCGCCTGGCCGTCGAGCGCGTGGAACACCACGGGCGTCGCGACGTTGTACGGCAGGTTCGCGACCAGGCGGGCGGGCTCCCCGCCCACCACAGCGTCGAGGTCGACCCGGAGCGCATCGGCGTGGACGATGTCGATGTGGTCGCGGTCGCCGACCACGTCGCGGAGCGCGGACACCAGGCCGGCGTCGATCTCCACCGCGACGATCCGGCGCGCGACTTCGGACAGCGCCAACGTCAACGACCCGAGACCGGCCCCGACCTCCACGACGACGTCGCCGGCGGTGACTCCGGCGTCGCGGACGACCTTGCGGACGGTGTTGGGGTCGACGACGAAGTTCTGGCCGGCGGTCTTCCGGGGCGCCAGCCCGTGCTCGTCCAGCAACCGGCGGATGTCCGCCGGCGTCAGCAGCGGCGCCTCACGCCCTGTGGCCACCCCTCGAGGGTAGAGCGGGCGCCGCCGCGCCCAGCAACCGGGGCCTGCGAGACGGCCCTCACAGCGCGAACGCGCGGCGCGCGTTGGTCACCGTGGCTGCCGCCACCTCCTCCAGGTCACGGCCGTGCACCCGCGCCAGGCACGCCGCCACCAACGGGACCATCGCCGGTTCGTTGGGCTGTCCGCGGTGCGGGTCGGGTGTGAGGAAGGGGCTATCGGTCTCGGTCAGCAACCGATCCAGCGGCGTGGCCGCGGCGGCTTCCCGCAGGGCAGGCGCGTTGGTGAAGGTGACGTTCCCCGCGAACGACAGGAAGTACCCGTCTGCGGCGCAGCGCTCGGCGAGGTCGGCGCCACCGGAGAAGCAGTGCAGCACGACCCGCTCGGGCGGCCCCTCCTCCTCCAGGATGCCCAGGGTGTCGTCCCACGCCTCGCGGCAGTGGATCACGAGTGTCTTGTCGACCGCTTTCGCCAGGTCGATGTGGCGCCGGAACGCCCACTGCTGGCGTTCGGGAGAGGCCCAGTCGCGGTAGTAGTCGAGACCGGATTCGCCGATCCCCACCACACGCGGCTGGGTGGCCAGCCGCTGGATGCACTCCATGACGCGAGGGGTGGCTTCCATGGTGTCGTTGGGATGCACGCCAACGGTCGCCCAGACCTCGTCGTGGCGAGCGGCGGTCTGCACCGCCTCGGTCGACGACGCCAGGTCGGTCCCGACCGTGACGAGCGCTGTGACGCCTTGGGCGCGGGCGCGCTCCACCTGCTCAGCGGACCGCAGCTGTTCGTGGTGATCGAGATGGCAGTGGGTGTCGACGTACTCCGGCACGGTGAGGGTCCCGTCCGCGGGCCGCCATCTTGGAGAGCCCGATGTCGTGAGACGCGACCGTAGCAAGGGCGGCGGCCAGACCGCCGTGCCCACGAGGCCGGGGAGCAGGCGTTGGACGCGTTAGCGGTGGTCGAGCACTCAGTGACCGAACAGACACCCCCGGTAGGCTCGCCGGTGTGAGCACCACCACCGCGCCCCGCCGCGCCCCGCGGCCCATCCTCGTCGCGGTCGCCTGGCCCTACGCCAACGGGCTGCAGCACCTGGGACACATCGCCGGCGCCTACCTCCCCGCCGACGTCTTCGCCCGCTACCACCGTGTCGCCGGCAACCGGGTGCTGATGGTGTCCGGCAGTGACGCCCACGGGACCCCGATCACGGTGAAGGCCGACCAGGAGGGCGTCGACCCGGTCGAGATCGTCAACCGCTACCACCCCAAGTTCCTCGAGCAGTGGGACCGGCTGGGGATCTCGTTCGACATGTTCACAACGACCATGACCGACAACCACCGCGCGGTGGTGCACGAGGTCTTCAACATCCTGGGCGACAACGGCTACATCACCCGTGGCACCAGTGAGCAGTTCTTCGATCCGCAGGCCAAGCGCTTCCTCCCCGACCGCTACGTGGAAGGCACGTGTCCCCACTGCGGCTACTCCTCCGCTCGTGGCGACCAGTGCGACCAGTGCGGCCGGACCCTCGACCCGCAGGATCTGGTCGAGCCACGCAGCAGGCTGACGGGTGCCACCCCGGTCACCCGGGACAGCGAGCACTACTTCCTGCAGCTGTCGCAACTCGAGCAGCCCCTGCTGGAGTGGCTCGAGACCCGGGAGGGGTGGCGTGCCCACGTCCTGAACTGGTCGATCCAGTTCGTCCGCGACGGCCTCCGCGACCGCGCCATCACCCGCGACCTGACCTGGGGCGTTCCCCTGCCGCCGGGCACCGACCTCGACGGCGACAAGCGGATCTACGTCTGGTTCGAGGCGGTGATCGGGTACCTGTCCGCGTCGCGGGAGTGGGCGCACGAGCGCGGCGAACCCGACGCCTGGAAGGACTTCTGGCAGGACCCCGACGCGGCGTCCTACTACTTCATCGGGAAGGACAACATCCCGTTCCACACGGTCGTCTGGCCTGCCATGCTGATCGGCTGCGGCGGCTTGAACCTGCCCACCGACGTGCCCGCCAACCAGTACGTCACGTTCCGGGGCGCGAAGGCCTCCAAGAGCCGCGGGGTGGGTCGGTCGGCGCTGGCGTACCTGGATCAGTTCGAACCCGACGCCCTGCGCTACGCCTTGGCCAGCAACCTGCCCGAACAGCAGGACACCGACCTGACCGACGACGAGATCGTGCGTCGCATCAACGACGAGCTCGTCGCCGCCTGGGGGAACCTCGTCCACCGGGTGCTGACCATGACGTCGCGGAACTTCGGCGATGAGGTCCCGCAGCCGGGCGACCTCGACGACGACGATTCCGCGCTCCTCGACCACATCGAGGCCACCCTCGAACAGCAGGCCACCCTCCTGGAGCGGGTCGAGCTACGGGCGGGGTTGCGGGCCGCGATGCACGCCGCGCAGGAGACCAACGCCTACCTCAACCGCAAGGAGCCGTGGCGTACCGCCAAGACCGATCGACAACGCACGGCCACAACGCTGTTCGTCGCGCTCAACGCCATCAACGGCTTGAAGGTGGCTCTGTACCCCTACCTACCGTTCAGCTCCACGGCGCTGCACACGATGCTGGGCCAGTCCGGAACGATCGAGGACGGCGGATGGCGGCGGGTGGCGCTGCACCCAGGAACACCGCTGTCGCCGCGGGGTCCGCTGTACCGCAAGGTCGACGTCGTCGAGGTGGACGTGGATGAGGAGGCCGACGCCGCCGCGGGCTGACGACCTGGACGCGGCGGTCGCCGTGGCCGTACCCTCGGCCGCCGCTCACCGAACGTGGCCGACGCGCCGAGACCGACGGAGCCGCACGCATGAAGACCGGCATCCGCCGCAAGGTCGATGATCTCGGCCGGGTCGTCATCCCCGCCGGGATCCGGCGCTCGCTGAACATCCGTGAGGGTGACGCCATGGAGGTCCACGTCGACGGTGAGCAGGTGATCCTGTCCAAGCCGACCGACCAGTGCGTGTTCTGCGGCTCGGAGCAAGGGCTGCGACCGTTCCGCGGGAAGAACGTGTGCCGAGCCTGCATCGCGGCGGTCGGGGTCCTCGACGAGCCCGCGCCCGGACCCCGACCTGGCCCGGCGCCGGAGGGCGCCTCCGACGCCGCTCGCGATCACGCGGAGCCTCCCGCGTCGACCACCGCCTGGTAGACCTCCCGCTTCGGCACGCGGGCTTCGGCGGCGACCTCGGCGATCGCGGCCTTCTTCGACACCCCCGCGGCCACTCGGCGTGCCACGTCCTTCGCGAGTTCGTCGGCGCTGCGCGCAACGACCGGCTCGGCCGGCGCCCCGCCAACGACCAGCGTGGCCTCGCCGCGCACCCCCACCCGGGCCAGCTCCAGCAGTTCCGCCAGCGGGGCGCGGACCACCTCCTCGTGGAGCTTCGTGAGCTCGCGGCACAGGGCCCCAGGCCGGTCGTCGCCGACAGCCGCGGCGAGGTCAGCGAGGTCGGCAGCTGCCCGGTGCGGTGACAGGTACAGCACCATCGTCCTGGGCTCGTCGGCCAGTTCCGCCAGCCGGTCGGCACGCGCCCCGCGTCGCCGTGGCAAGAAACCCTCGAACGTGAACCGGTCGGTGGATAGCCCCGACACCACGAGGGCGTGCAGCAGCGCCGACGGCCCGGGCACCGCCTCGACGGCGAGTCCCGCGTCGATGCAGGCGCGCACCAGCCGGTAGCCCGGGTCGGAGACGGCCGGGGTGCCGGCGTCGGTCACCAGCGCGACGGTCGCCCCGGCGCGGATGCGGTCGACCAGCTGCGGGAGGCGCTGTTCCTCGTTGTGGTCGTGGTAGGACAGCTGTGCGACGTCCGCACCGATGTGCGCCAACAACCTGCCTGTGCGACGGGTGTCCTCCGCGGCGACCAGGTCGGCCCCGCGCAGGACGTCGGCGGCCCGCGAGGAGAGGTCGCCGAGGTTGCCGATGGGGGTCGCGACCACCATCAGCCGGCCGCCTGGCGCCGCCCGCGGGGATCCCACGCCCCGACGGTAGCCACCGGTACGCTCCCCCGCCGTGCACCGCAGCCGCATCGTCGCCGTCGTGGTCCCCCTCCTGCTGGTCCTGGCGGCGGGGACCGCCCGCGTTGTCCTGCTGGGCCACCCGGACCGGATCATCTTCGACGAGACCTACTACGTCGAAGACGCCCGCTCCTACCTCGACCAGGGTGTGGAGCACGGCTTCGCGGTGCACCCGCCGGTCGGCAAGTGGCTGATCGCGGCGGGGATCGCGGTCGCCGGCGACGAACCGTTCGGCTGGCGGATCTCGACGGCGGTCGCGGGCACGTTGCTGGTGCTGTTGACGTACCTGATCGGCTTGCGACTACTGCGGTGGCGGGGCGCTGCGGCGCTGGCGGGCCTGCTCGCGGCCGTCGACGGGCTGCTGTTCGTGCAGTCGCGCACGTCGATGCTCGACATCTTCCTCGCGATGTTCGTCGCGCTCGGCGCGTGGCTGCTCCTGGTGGATCGCGACCGCAGCGGCCTCGCACGCCGCCGCGACGGTCGAGCCATGCGGACCGTGGGCGATCGCGCCGTGCCCGCTGGCGGGAGCGTGGACGAGCCGCCAGCTGACGACCGCACGGTCGCGGCGGGGTGGGCGACGACCGTCGCCTCAGACCGGTCCACCACCGGCGGCCAGACGGCCGCCCAGCAGCCGCCCTCCGATGTCGCGCACGTGCCGCGCCGCGGCCACGCGTTCCGGGTCGCGGCCGGAGCCGCGTTCGGCCTGGCGGTGGCGACGAAGTGGTCGGCCCTGCTGGCTCTGGCCGCCGGCGTGCTGGTCACCGCGGGATGGGAGCTGGCGTGGCGGCGGCGGCTCACCGGACAGCCGACGGCGATGCTGGGGCGCCTGATCGCGTCGCTCGCGGTGGCGTTCGTGCTCGTCCCGGCGGGGGTGTACGTCGCGTCGTACGTGCCGTGGCTGATCAACTACGAGCACACCACCGAGGGCAGGGACGTCTGTCGGGGCGAGCGACCGTGCCAGGTCTCGATCCCTGGGCGCCTCGCCGGGCTGTGGCGCTACCAGCTGGCGATCGCCAACTTCCACACCGACCTGGATGCCGAACACCCCTACCGGGCGCCGGCCTACACCTGGCCGGTCATCGGCCGACCGATGGTCTACTACTGGGAGAACTGCGACCGGCAGCGCGCCGCCGGGGTCGCCACCCGCACCGACGAGGGTGAACTGGTCGAACCCGACCCGTGCCGGGTCGCGCCGGGCAACGCCGGGGAGATCATCGCGCTGGGCAACCCAGGGTTGTGGTGGGTGGCGCTGGGCGCGTTGGTGCCGCTGGCCGCCGGCGCCGCTCGCCGCGACGGGCGGGCGTGGTTCGTGGTGGCGTTCTGGGGCGCGCAGTTCCTGCCGTGGCTGGTGGTGAGCCTGCCCGGCGTGCCGTTCAGCCGACCGCTGTTCTTCTTCTACATGACCCCGATCGTGCCGTTCTTGGCGTTGGCCGTGGCCTACGGCGTGGTGTGGCTCGACGAGACGGTCGAGCGGGTCGCCACCCGCCGGACGGTGACGCTGCCCCGCACGTCGGTCACGCCAGGAGCCGTGGTCGGGGCGCTGGTGGGACTCGTGGCGGTCGGCCTGTTCGTCTACTTCTACCCGGTGCTGGCCGGTGTCGAGCTACCCGAGGCCGCCGTCCGCCAGCGGTGGTGGTTCGACGCGTGGGTCTGACCGGCTGACCGGGTTCAGGCGGCGTCGGCCGTGGCGCGCGCCCTGGCCGCCCGCACCGCCGGGGAGGACCCGACCGCCAAGCGCAGCGCCGTGAGCGTGGCGCGGGTGTGAGCGATCGCGGCCGCTGCGGGGAGACGTCCCGTCGGCACTCCCAGCAGACGCCGCTCGGCGGGTGTGACCGTCGCCAGGGCGCCGGCGAGCACCGTGAGGTACGCCGCCTTGACGGGCGGGTCGAACGCCGGCCACAACAGGAACCGCAGCGCCTCACGGCTCTGGTCGGTGACGGCCAGCTCCGGACGGTAGGCGTCGAGCCGGTCGTGCAGCGCACCGATCGACGTCGGCAGCGTGCCGTCGTCGACCATGGGAAGCCGGATCTCGCCACGTCGCAACGCGTCCGGCCGAGCCGAGATCGCGTCGAGGTCGACGCGGGGATCGAGCAGCGACGCTGCTCGCGCCTGCTCCGCCACGAACGCGTCGGCTGTGGATCGATCGACCGGGTGCGGGGCGTAGACCCGGTCGGTGGCGAGGAAGCTCGACGTCAGCGTGACCGCGACCCAGCCGAGCAGGTGCGTGTCGTCGGCACGGTAGGGGCGCCCGTCGGGCGCCGTGCCGGTGACAGTGCGGTGCACCCGGCGCACCGCCCGAGCGGCCTGCAGCACCTCACCGGTGGACCCGAACGTGGTCACGGTCACGTACGCCGACGTGCGCTGCAGCCGCCCGAGTGGATCCTCGCGGAACCGGGAGTGGTCGGCGACCCCCGCCATCGCCAGCGGGTGCAGGAGCTGAAACAGGAGCGCGCGCAGCCCACCGACGATCGCAGCCGGATCGGCGATGACCCGCCACGACGCCGATCCGGGCCCGAACAGGCCGGGGTCGCCCGGGGCGGTGGCGGGGTCGAACGTCGGACCACCGAAGATCCGGTGCAGCCCCACACGGACCGCGTGGCCGAGCAGCGGCACGCCGCCCGGCGCGAGCGAACGGACCATGTGGAGCGGCGACAGCACACGAGGGATGAGCGGCACACGACGATGGTGCACGACATCCGCGGACCGCGCGAGCGGCGCGACACCGCCGTCGACCCCGAGTGGCGGTCACGGGCACGACAACGGTGTCGTGACCGACGCTTCGTTGCTGTTGGCCGAGATCCACCCGCCGGCGGTCGTCCGCACGACGTAGAGGTAGGTCGTGTTCGTCGCCACCGTCGTGTCGGTGTAGGTGGTCACCGCTGCACCGCTGACCCGGCCGACCTCCGTGTAGGGCCCGCCGGGGGTCGTCCCGCGGAGCACGACGTACCCGTCTGCCGCCGTGGGACGTCGACGCGACCCAGGACACCGTCACGCTCGGTTCGAGCAGCGTGCACTGCGCGGTCGCCGAGACGTTCGTGGGTGGGGTGACGGTCGTGGCCTGGAAGCCGTTGTCGGCGTTGGCGGTCGCGCCGACGAACGCACCGACGACGACCTGCCACGAGAACGCCGCGAGCACCACGGCGACCACCACCGCCAGCGCCGCCGCCCGTCCGGCCGTCGGCGGGTCGGTCACGCTGTGGGGGACTGCGGTGACCGGCTGCCGTGCGTGCCAGACCGTTCCCACCGGGCCGGTTACGTCGACCACGGCGGCCGGTCCCACGAGGGCGAGGGCCACGCCCCCCGCCACCGCGATCGCCGGCGGTGGCGGTGCGTGACGGCTGGTCCACAGCGCGGGGGACGCGGCGGGCCGACCGAGGCCGCGATGCGGTCGCCGGGGCGTTGGGTGACTCGCGGGACCCGCGGCTGTGAGCCCGGCCCCGGACAGGGCTGCCACCGTCAACGCCACCAGCAGCGCCAGCTCGGTGATCCGCCCGGTGTTGACCCAGGCGACCGGGAGCCCCACGAACGGCACGAGGAGTCGCCCGACACCTTCGACGTGATCACGGGGGACGGGAACGGGATCGGCCGTGGGGTTGGCGTCCCCGCGGGTGCGGTAGGCCGGCCCGTCGAGGACCTCGACGATCCGGTGGGTGACCCGTCGCTCCGGTCGCATCGGGTCGCGGAACGTGAGGACCTGTCCGTCGTCGAGGTCCGACGGATCCGGCTCGACCAGCACGAGGTCGCCGACGCCGATGCGCGGGGCCATCGAACCGGACGTGACGACGACGGGGTCGAGGCCGAGCAGAAGGAGCGCCGCGACCGTCCACGCCGCGAGCCAGAACAGGCAGTACAGGTAGAAGGTGCCG
>JALYHG010000131.1 GCA_030776725.1 Actinomycetota bacterium | reverse complement strand
CTGTTCCCCGACGCCGGGATCACCAAAGGCGACATGGTCGACTACTACAGCCGGGTCGCCGAGGTGATGCTCGCGCACCTGCGTGGCCGTCCGCTGATGCTGCAACGCTTCCCCCAGGGCATCGACGCCGGCGGGTTCTACATGAAGGACGTCCCCGACCACTTCCCCGAGTGGATCCACACTGCTGAGATCCCCCGCCGGGAACGTGGGACCATCGAGCAGGCGTTCCTGTGCGATCAGCCGGCCGCGCTCGTGTACCTGGCCAACCAGGGCACGCTCACCTTCCACGTGTGGCCCGCCCGCGCCGACCGCCTCGACACGCCCGATCTGATGGTGTTCGACCTCGACCCTCCCGACGGGGACGTGGCGTCCCTGCGTGATGTGGCGCGGTCACTGCGGGGTGTGCTGCACGAACTGTCGCTGGTCGCGTTCCTGCAGACGTCAGGATCGAAGGGCTACCACGTGGTCGTCCCGCTGGACGGCACGGCGGACTTCGACGCTGTCCGAGACGTCGCTCGGCGGGTGGCCGAGTACGTGGCCGGACAGGACCCCGACCGGCTCACGACCGCGCAGCGCAAGTCCAAGCGGGGCGATCGGATCTTCATCGACATCAACCGCAACGCCTACGCGCAGACGTTCGTCGCCCCGTACGCGATCCGTGCCCGGCCCGGCGCCCCGGTGGCGACACCGATCGACTGGCATGAGCTCGGCCGTGCCGAACCGACCTCGTACACGGTGGGCAACCTCTTCCGCCGGCTCGGTCAGAAGGACGACCCGTGGGCCGGCCTTCACGAGCACGCCTCGGGCCTCGACGACGCCCAGCGACGTCTGGCGCAACTGGTCGAGGCGGCGGCGCGGTGACCCGACGCCACGACCGCGACGCCGGCGGGGACCGCGACGTCCTCGAGCGTAAGGCGGAGCTGCGCCAACGGATGTGGGCGGCACTGCGGGAGGCCGGCGCGGATCGTTTCCCCGGCGCCGAAGGCCGGATCCCCAACTTCACCGGTGCAGAGCACGCCGCGGAGCGCCTCCGCGGACTGGACGTCTGGCAGGGGGCGTCGACAGTGAAGGCCAACCCGGATTCTCCGCAGTGGCCGGTCCGTCAGCGGGCGCTGGAGGACGGCAAGATCGTCTTCATGGCGGTGCCGCGGCTCGCCGACGAGCGCCCGTTCCTCCGTCTCGACCCTGATCACCTCGACGACAGCCCGCGTCAGGCATCGTCGATCAAAGGATCGTCGGGCAACGGCGAGCCGGTCGACGTCGACGACCTCGAACCCGTCGACCTGGTCGTCACGGGTTGCGTCGCGGTCGGGGCCGACGGGGCGCGCCTGGGGAAGGGCGGCGGCTTCAGCGACCTCGAGTTCGCCGTCGCGCGGGAAGCCGGCCTGATCACCGACCACACCTCGGTGGTGACGACGGTGCACGAGGTGCAGGTCGTCGAGGCCGGCACCATCCCGATGACGCCCCACGACGTCCCGGTGGACGTGGTGGTCACGCCCGACCGGGTCCTCGACTGCCGCCCCGGCACGTTCCCGCGGCCGGATGGGGTGCGGTGGGAGGAGCTGACCGACGACAAGGTCGCGGCGATCCCGGTGCTGCAGCGCCTGGGCGACCGCGGTTGACGCAGCAGGCCGGGTGGTTCACCAGCGCTGCCAGGCGTCCCCCTCCAGCGGCATCGCCGGGCCAACCCCATGGGCGACGGCGACGAGGATCGCGGCGGAGGTGATCAGGCGCGGTCCGGGTCGGTTGAAGTAGGCCGACCCGTCGGCGAAGGCCACCCGGCCGCTGCGCACCGCGGACAGGTCCTGCCAGCCGTCCAGCGCCGCGAGGATGTGGCGGTCGGCCACGGCCCGATCGAGGTGGAACCCGCACGGCGCGATGACGATCACGTCGGGGTCGCACGCACGCAGTGCCTCCGACGTGACGGTGGGGGAGTGACCGCCGGGAACGCCCAGGACGGGTTCGGCTCCGGCGATCTCGACCAGCTCCGGCGCCCAGTTGCCGCCGGCCATCACGGGATCGGTCCACTCCAGCAGCGCCAGCCGCGGCCGTCGCCGGCCGGCCACGCTGGCGGACAGGTCGTCCAGCTCGGTCTGCATCCTGTCCACGAGCCGTTCTCCGGCTGTGCGATCGTCGAGGGCGTCGGCGATGCGCACTACGTCAGCGAACACCTCTCGCAGGGTCATCGGCGAGGACGTGAGCACGTCCACGTCGCGGTCGAGGTAGCTGCGGGCGGCGCGCACGACCTCGTCCTCGGCGACGGCGCAGACCCGGCACAGGTCCTGGGTGATGATCAGGTCGGGGTCGGCGGCTGCCAGCGCGTCCGGGTCCACCCGGTAGATCGACAGCACCCGCGTGAGCAGGTCGACCACACCGCGGTGGATGTCATGGGACGAGCCCACCGGCTCCCTCCGCGGCCGGCTGACCACGGGCAGGTCCACGACCTGCCGCGGGTGATCGCACTCGTGGCTCCGCCCCACCAGCTGCCCCCCGCGGCCGAGTGCAGCCACGATCTCGGTCGCGGACGGCAGCAGGGACACGATCCGGTGTTCCACGGCCTGCTCACCTCGTCGCGTCCCTGTGCCGAGGACGCTAGCGGCCGGCCGCCGCCCGGCCCCCGGTACGCTCCCGACCGAGGAGGACATCGTGGACGCCGCGCACAACGGGGTGGAGCCGCTGGTCCTGCGTCCTGCTCGCACGACTGCGGCCTGGTGGAGCCTGCTGGGCCTCGCTCTGGTCGCGGCCGGTGCCGCACTCGTGGCTGATTCCGGCGGCCACCCGCTGTCCTGGGCCGGTCTGGCCCTGTTCGTCCCGGTGGCGGCGTTCTTCGTCGCCCAGCTGGTTCCCGGCATGGCGTGGGTACACCTCGACGGTGAAGGGATCTACGCGCGGATGCTGTGGTGGCGGACGGCGGTGACGTGGGACCACGTCCACCTGGCGCGCGTGCGACGTGTCGCCGGCGATCCGGTCCTGGTCCTCGACGTCCGAGAGCAGGGAGCCGACGGGGCGGAGCACCGCCGCCACACCGCGATCGTGCTCCCGGTCGGCTGCGACGTCACGGCGTTGCACGATCTGCTGGCGCGGCGACTCGGCCGCGGTGGCCGGCTCGCAGCTCCCCGCACGCTCCGTCCGCTGGACCTGTAGCCGCTACCGTCGTGCGGCGGCTCCGCGCGTGCACCCGGCCGGGGAGCAACCGATCGCCGTTGACGTCACGGTGGGCCTGAACGCGGTGATCATCACGGTCACCGCCGGGGTCCCGCGGGTGCTGATCGTCGCGCGACCGCCGGTCGGCGCGCTCGCTGACCGCGAGGAGCCGCTCGACGCGCTGCCGTTCGGGCCACTCGATCCCGACCGCGACCGCACTCTCGAGCTGGGGTTGCGGCGGTGGGTGTGGGAACAGACGGGGATGGAGCTGGGCTACGTCGAGCAGCTGTACACGTTCGGCGACCGCGACCGCTGGCCCGCCGCGGACGCGCGCGTGCTGTCCGTCGCGTACCTGGCGCTGGTCCACGAGAGCCCACCGGTGGCCGCGGTCGAGGCCTGCTGGCATGACCTGTACGCGTACCTGCCATGGGAGGACTGGCGCGGACAACGCCCGGAGACCATCGACCGTCACGTCGTCCCGGCTCTGGAGGCGTGGGTGGGCGCATCGGTGGACGCGACGGTGGCCGGCGGGCGACGGGAACGGGCGGCGATCACGTTCGGGCTGTGGGGCGCACCGTGGGACCGCGAGCGTGTGCTCGAGCGCTACGAACTCCTCTACGAGTTGCGGCTGGTGCCCGAGGCCGCGCGCGACGGTGGTGGAGGGCTGCACACGGGAGCGCACGGCGGCCGCCAGGACGCGGCCTGGGGTCGCCCGATGGCTCTGGATCACCGGCGGATCGCCGCGACGGCCCTGGGCCGCCTCCGCGGCAAGTTGCGCTACCGACCCGTGGTGTTCGAGCTGCTACCGGAGACGTTCACCCTGCTGCAGTTGCAGCAGGTGGTCGAGGCTCTCTCGGGCGTGGAGCTGCACAAGCAGAACTTCCGTCGGCTGTTGGAGCGAGGCCGGCTGGTGGAGGGCACCGGCCGCCACGAGAGCCGTCGACGGGGCCGCCCCGCGGAGCTGTTCCGCTTCCGCCGGGAGGTGCTGCGCGAGCGGCCTGCTCCCGGAGTGGGCGTCCCCGGCGGGCGCTGACGGCTCGACCGGGCGGCGACCGCCTGCGGCGACATGAGCCGCCCCGCGCGGCCGGCCGTGCGCTGTTGACCGCCGGTGGAGGCGCGGTTAGCCTCGGCCCTCTTTATACTCACGTCGAGCATAAGGTGTGCGATGCCGGCCCGCTCCCGTCCCGTCCGCGCACCTGCCGAGCAGCCAGCCACCGGCCCCGCCCCGGCGCCGGGGCGGCTGGAGGCCATCCCCGCGATCGAGTGGGCCGCCCACCAGCCGCTGATCGCCGCGATCGACGACCTCAAGCGGCGCCGCAACGCGGTGATCCTCGCACACAACTACCAGACGCCGGAGATCTTCCACGGCGTGGCGGACATCACCGGCGACTCTCTCGCGCTGGCCCGCCGCGCCGCGGACACCGACGCCGACGTGATCGTGCTCGCCGGCGTCCACTTCATGGCGGAGACCGCCAAGCTGCTCAGTCCCGACCGGACCGTGCTCATCCCCGACCTCGACGCCGGCTGTTCGTTGGCAGCATCGATCACGGCCGCCGACGTCCGCCTGCTCCGCCAGCGTCACCCCGGCGTGCCGGTGGTGTGCTACGTCAACACCTCCGCGGAGGTGAAGGCCGAGTCGGACGTGTGCTGCACGTCCGCGAACGCGGTCGAGGTGGTCGAGTCCTTCGGCGTGGACCGGGTGATCATGCTCCCCGACGAGTACCTCGCCCGCCACGTCTCCACCCAGACCGCCGTCGAGGTGATCCTGTGGCGGGGCCACTGCGAGGTGCACGAGCGCTTCACCGCAGCCGACCTGGGCCTCTACCGCCAGCAGGTGCCCGACGTCGAGATCGTCGCGCACCCCGAGTGCCCGCCCGACGTGCTCGCCGAGGCGGATTTCGTGGGCTCGACATCGGGGATGATCCGCTACGTGGGCGAGCGCCGGCCCCGACGCGTCGTGCTGCTCACCGAGTGCTCGATGAGCGACAACGTCGCCGTCGCCTACCCCGACGTCGAGTTCCTGCGGCCGTGCAACCTCTGCCCGCACATGAAGCGGATCACGCTCACGAAGATCCTGCGCTGCCTGGAGCGCCTCGAGCACCGCGTCGAGATCCCGCCTGCGACCGCCGCCCGGGCGCGGCAGGCGGTCGAGCGGATGCTGGCGATCGGGCGAGGGGCGTCGGGGTGACCGCACCGCCGCGGGGACAGCTGCGCGCGCATTGAACGCGGTGCCGGCGCACCTGACAGCTCCTCCGGCGTTCCTCTACGAGCCGGTGGTCCGCCGGGCCCTGCTGGAGGACCTCGGGGGCGCCGGCGACCTCACCACCGACGCGATCGTCCCGCCCACCCTCCAGGCAACCGGGGTCGTGGCTGCCCGCAGGCCCGGCCGGGTCGCCGCTGTCATGCTCGCCGCGACCGCGTTCACCCTCATCGACGGGAGGGTCCGCGTCCGTCCGGCGGTCGAGGACGGGACCGACGTGGCCGCAGGCGACGCCCTCGCGGTCGTCGAAGGCCCCGCCCCGGCGCTGCTGTCGGCGGAACGCACCGCCCTCAACCTCCTGAGCCACCTCTGTGGCATCGCGACCGCGACCAGGGACGTGGTCGCGGCGGTGGTCGACAGTGGCGCCCGCGTGGTCCCCACCCGGAAGACGACGCCCGGACTGCGCGCCCTCGAGCGCTACGCTGTCCGCGCCGGCGGGGGGGCCGACCACCGCTTCGGACTCGACGACGCGGTGCTGGTCAAGGACAACCACCTGGTCGTGGCGGGCAGCATCGCCGAGGCGGTGCACCGGGTCCGCCGTCGGGTCGGTCACCTGGTGAAGATCGAGGTCGAGATCGACCGGCTCGACCACCTCGACGAGGTCCTCGCGGCGGACGTCGACGCGGTCCTGCTCGACAACCTGCCGCTGGACCTCGTGCGGGAGGCGGTCCTGGCGGTCGAGGGGCGCGTCCTGCTCGAGGCGTCCGGTCGCATCACCCTCGAGACGGCACCGGCCGTGGCCGCCACCGGCGTCGACCTGTTGTCCGTCGGGTGGCTCACCCACAGCGCCCCGGCACTGGACATCGGCTTCGACCTGCACGCGGTCGGCTCGTCCTGAAGACGCGCGGCTCCGCCCTCGCCGCCGACCTTCCCGGCCTCGACCGAGGGCGAGCACAACCGCGGTTCCGGCCCAGTTCGGAGGCTGCTGGGTGTCAATGTTCAGCGTCGTGGCGGCACGAGCCGAACGGTGTCAGTCCTCCGGCTGGTAGCGGTGGAAGAACTCCTCGGTCCGCTGCGAGCCGTCCGGGTAGGTGATCGTCCGTCTCACCGTCACGTCGAACCCGTCGCGGGCCGCGCCCTCGACCACGTTGTACGGCCCGATGGTCTGGCTGTCCACGTCCGCCCACGGGGTGCTGAAGAACTCCACCGTGATGGAGGTGCCGGTGTACGCGGTGTGCACCAGGATGCCGTACGGCGAGTCGTTGGTGACGGCCACGTCGATCAACCCGTAGTAGATCGTCGACTCACGACCCATCGGGTACCGCGAGATGTAGTAGCTGTGCGGCTGGAACTCATCGAGCTCGATCCCCGAGAAGTACGCCGCGTTGAAGAACGTGGTGGCGAACTGGCTGACCCCGCCCCCGACCTCCTCCTCGAACTCCCCTTCGACGATGACCGGCGCCCCAACGAAGCCGCGGGCCCGCGTCCGGCGACCCACGTGACCGTTGAGCGAGAAGCTCGCGCCCGGCTCGATGATCGCCCCGTCGACGATGTCGGCCATGCGGTGGATGTTGGTGACCCGCGGCTCGCAGCAGTCGTGTCGGGTCGTGAAGCGCGAGACGCGCTCGCGGATGCCGAGCTCCTCCGCCTCCTCCCGGGTGCGGTCCGGTTCGACGGTGCGCCCGCGTAGTTCGCCGGTGCGGTCACCCGTCCGGGTCGCGATCTCCACCAGCGCATCGGCGGTGGTCTCCGCGTCGAGCGCGAAGCCCACCGTCCCGCCGCGGATGCGGACCTCATCGCCGACGACCTCGAAGCGAGCCTCGACCGGTTCCACCTCGATCTTCTCGAGGCGATCCGAGCCGATCACCTCACGGAGGCGGTCACCGCCGGCGGCGATCTGCAGACGCTGGCCCGGAGGCGCGTCCTCGTGGGTACGCACCTCGAGGATCGCGGCGATCTCGCCGGGCGCGAGCTCGAGATCGGCGCCACCGCCCGGGTTGGTCAGGTGCACCGGTCCGCTGATCGCCCGCCTCGCTGGCGGGAGCGCCGCCTGGACGTCCTCACTCGTAACCGATGGTCGTAGCGTGCGGTGCTCGACCTGCACCGTGACCTCGCCCGCCTCGGCCAGGATGGGTTCGACCGCAGCGGCGACGTCCGAGGCGGCCACCTGAACACCTTCGGTCGGCTCGCGGACGCGCACGCCGGCCGTCGCCGGATCTTCGCCGACCTCGAACGCGACGCGAGCGGCGCGGGGCTGACGTGACAGGTGATCGGCTGCCTGCGCCGACCAGCGTCGCAGCACCTGCTCGTCGACGTCGTGACGGAGCTGGACGTCGAGGCTGCGACCCATTCGGCTGGCGACGTGGTCCACGAGCGCTCGCCACAGGCCGCGCCGACCGCGTCGCCACGCAGCCTCAGTGGTCGACGCCACGTCGATGTCCAACCCAGCGGTGCCGCGACGGACGCGGATGGTGCGTCCGTCGCTCGTCACGGTGATCGTGGCGTCGAGGCGCTCGGCGGCGAGATCCGCCACGACCGTGCGCAGCTGTTCGCGTGGCAGCCCGCCGACGGGTTGGCCGGCGACCGTCACGCCGGTCAGGACCCCCGGCGTCGCTCGCCTCAGGACCGCGACGGCTCCCGCGGCGGCCAGGTGAACGACGACCAGGGTGGCGCCCACCACCGCCGCCCAGACCACCCATCGGGCGGTGCGGCGATCATCGTGGCGCGGCATCTCCCGACCGTAGGCGGACGCCACCGTCGCGTCGGGCGGCCGATCACGCGGTCGGGCGCCGGACGGCCGACGCCGACTGGGTGGATCCTGGGGCGCACCCGGTTGGCGGGCGCTGACAGGCCGCGCCGGTACGGTGCCACCAGACGAGCTCGGAGGCGTCCGTGGTCGATCTCCCGGAAGCGCTGTCGTACGACGATGTGCTCTTACTGCCACAGTCATCGACGGTGCTGCCCCGCGACGTGGACACCTCCGCCGTGTTGCACGACCGGGTTCGGCTCCGCCTCCCGCTGGTGTCGGCTGCGATGGACCGCGTCAGCGAAGACCGCATGGCGATCGCGATGGCCCGCAACGGCGGTCTGGGCGTCATCCACAAGAACGCCCCCGTCGAGGCGCAAGCCGCGATGGTCGAGCAGGTCAAGCGCTCGGAGTCGGGCTTCATCTCCGAACCGTTGACGTTGCGGCCCAACGACTCCGTGCGGCGGGCCCACGAACTGATGGCGCGGTACCGGGTGAGCGGCTTCCCGGTGGTCGACGACGCTGGTGACCTGCTCGGGATCGTCACCAACCGCGACCTCCGGGCCGGCATCTCCGACGACGATCCGGTCTCGCAGCACATGACCGCTGACGCTTTGATAACCGCGCCGGCCGGGACCACACTCGAGCAGGCCCGCGATCTGATGCAGCAGCACCGCGTCGAGAAGCTCCCGATCGTCGACGGTCGACGGCTCGTGGGGATGTTCACCTTCAAGGACGTCGAGAAGGTCCGCACGTTCCCCAACGCCGCCAAGGACCCGCGCGGCCGGTTGCTGGCCGCCGCTGCCGTCGGGGTCGGGCCCGACGCGATGGAACGTGCGGCGGCGCTGGTCGAGGCGGGCGTCGACCTGCTGGCGGTCGACTCCGCGCACGGCCACGCCGCTGGGGTGCTGGAGTTCGCCGCCAAGCTCAAGGACCGCTACCCCGACGTCGCGATGATGGTCGGGAACGTCGCCACCCCCGACGGCGTGCGCGCCTGCGTCGATCACGGTGCGGATGTCGTCAAGGTCGGCGTGGGTCCCGGCTCGATCTGCACCACCCGGGTGGTGACCGGGGTCGGGGCCCCGCAGTTCACCGCGGTGCTGACCTGCGCGGAGACCGCCGCCGAGCTCAACGTCGCCACCGTCGCGGACGGCGGGATCCGCTACTCAGGCGATCTCGTCAAAGCGTTCGGCGCTGGCGCGACCGCCGTCATGGTCGGCAACCTCCTCGCCGGGACCGACGAGTCGCCGGGCGACCTCGTCCTCGTGGGCGGCCGTCGGTACAAGGAGTACCGGGGGATGGGGTCGGTGGATGCCATGCGGGCGGGTTCGGCCGACCGTTACTTCCAGGGTGACCGCCAGACCCAACCATCGAAGCTCGTCCCCGAGGGCGTCTCGGGGCTGTTGCCGTACCGCGGCACGGTTGCGGAGGTCGTTGCACAGCTCGAGGGCGGGCTGCGCTCGGGGATGGGCTACGTCGGCGCCAACGACCTGGCGTCTCTTGCGGCACGCGCCCGTTTCGTGCGCCAGACCGCCGCCGGCGCCCGCGAGTCCCACGTTCACGACGTCGACATCGTCCACGAGGCCCCCAACTACCAGGTGCCGGGCCGGAAGTGAGTGCCGCGTGTGAGTGAGCGCGACGCGGATCAGACGGGGCAGCGCAGCTGGTAGGGATCGACCAGCGGGGGAGGGGAAACCGGCGGCGCCGGCGGGAGCGTGACCCGCTCGCAGCCATCCAGATGGGCGACGATCGACAGGGCGAGTTCGTCCTGCATCTCGAGGACTCGCCAACGGCCGGGTCCGGCGAGGTCGTTGGCGAGGACGGCGAAGTGGTAGGCACGGTCGTCGGATCCGCGGATGCGGCCGACCAGACCGCGCACGTCCTCGAGCGTTCCGGTCTTCCCGCGCAGCCGCCCCGTCCCGACCGTGCCGCGCAGCCGCTGCTTCAACGTGCCGGTCACGCCGGCGACCGCGAGGAGATCGCGCCAAGCAGGACCGACCGGTGAGCCGTGCAGCGCCAGATCGAGGCGTGCCAGGAACCCTGCGCTGACCCGGTTCGTTCGCGACAGGCCGGAACCGTCGGCCAGCCGGACCCCCGTCCAGTCGAGTCCGAGATCCTCCAGCGCGGCACGCACCGCCGCTTCGGCGCCCGCCCAGGTCGCATCCCCCGTCGTGCGCGCCCCGATGGTGCGGAAGATCGCGTCCGCGAAGTGGTTGTCGCTGTCGCGCAGCGTGTGGCGGAGCAGCTCCAGGAGCGGTGGGCTCGACACGTGGCCGATGTCGATCGGGGTCGGTGGGGGACGGAACGACGAGCGTGTGGCACCGCTGATCGTCACGCCACGTTCGGTCAGCAGATCCGCGAAGGCTCGCGCCGCCTCGGCGGCCGGGTCGGAGGTGGGTTCGATCAGCACCCGGCCGCGGTCTTGGACCTTGAGGCCGCCGTCGACGGTCAGGCCGGAGACCGGTCGGGCGTCGTGCTCGTCGAGGTAGCGCGGCAGCCAACCGTCGGCCAGCGGTTGGTCGGCGAAGACCCGTGGGTCTGCCACCACGTCGCCGGTGACGTGACGGACCCCGGCTGCGACCACGCGGTCGGCCAGCGCCTCCAGCGGCGTGCGTGGTCGCGCGGGGTAGACCTCGGCACCGTACAGCGGTGTGGCCAGCGCCGGATCGCCGCTCCCGACCACGACCAGGTCGCCGTTGAGTGTCCCGTCGGGACCGGCGGGGGCGGTGGCGCGGACGGAGGTCACGTACCGGTACTGCGGACCGAGGGTGGCGAGCGCCGCGGCGGCCGTGACGATCTTCAGCGTGGATGCGGGCAGCAGCAGCTGGTCTCCGCGGTGGTCGTAGACCGCGCGGCCGTGCTCGTTCAAGACCGTGACCGCCATCTGGTGGCCCGTCAGCTCCTCGGTTCGGTGCACGATCTCGGTGATCCGCAACCGCAGAGGGGGATCGAAGTTGCGCTGCGGGATGGGTTCGACGCGGAGCGGCGGCGCGGCAGCGGCCGCGGTCGGTGCCGCGCTCGACGATGGGGTCGGGGTGCTGACCGTCGCGGGAGCCGGGGCCGTGCAGGAAGCCGCCACCAAGGCAGCAGCAGCGACGCCTGCACGGACGGAGGCGCGGTCGATCACAGGCACGGTCCCGTACTCACCGCCTGAGGTCCAGCCGGAAGGACCGCGCGCAGTTCCTGATCGGTGAGTGCGTAGGCGGTCTGCGGTCGGTCGGGCGCGATCGCGAACGCCACCGCGACGACCGCTCCGTCCGAGCGCACCACCGCCGCGCCCGAGTCTCCTTGGCGCAGAGCCGCCGACAAGACGTACACCTGGCGCCGCACCTGGCTCTGGCCGTAGATGTCGCGGCCGACGGCGGTCAGCTGCTGGCGGATCACCATCGGGGCCATCCGCAGCTGATCCTGACCGAGAGGGTAGCCGAACACCGCCCCGTCGGCACCGGTTGCGGCGGCGGAGATGGGCAGGGCAGGGCGTCCCAGCCCCGGCACGCGGAGCACCGCGAGGTCGCGGCCGCTGTCGAAGGCCACCACGGTCGCCGGCAGCCGCGCCCCGTCGTTGCGCAGGATCTGCACCGTCCCGGCGCCGGCGATGACGTGCGCGTTGGTGACCACGGTGTCCCCGGCGGCGACGAAACCGCTGCCCTCCTGCAACCGTCGGCAGGCCTGCGCCTCCACGGCGACAGCCGACTGCGCCACCTGCTGCTGGACGCCGGCCGGCATCGGGATCGTGTCGGGCGGCGGGCCGACCTCGGGTGCGGGGCGCAACCCACTGAAGACCTCCGGGAACGGGGTCTTGCCGACCAGGTTGCGCAGCGCCCGGACATGATCGGGTGGGGGTGGCGCCACCTCGTCGAGGGCCGTGAGCAACGTGGAGGTGCGGGTCATCTGTGCGACCGCACCCGGGACGTCGGCCAGAGCCGGGGTCAACAGCCACACCAGCGCCCCGACGCCGACGATCCCGGCGATGGCGCCCGCACCCCGGTCGACCTGGCGGGCGGGGCCGTGCGGCACCCACCGCAGCAACCCGGCGCCGATCGTGTACCCGATCGCCTGCCCGAGCATGGCTGCGCCCAGCACCACCCCGATCGCCACCAGGAGGGAGGTCAAGGGGTCGGTCCCACCGAACGCCGAGACCGCCGGGGCGACCAGGAGCGTGCCGATGATCAGCCCGCCCAGCGCACCACCCCAGGACCCGACGCGGAGCAGGAAGCCCATCTGGTACCCGCCGGCTGCGGCCATGAGCGCCAGCACGGCGATCAGCGCGTCGAGGACGTTCACCCGGTCGCTCGGCCCCTGTCGCGGCAGCGATGTGCGATCCTAACCTCGACCCGGACCGATCCTGGAGGAGCGGTTTGAGCGAGCTGGGCCCGATCGCCGACGGGGTGGAGTCCACCCTCTCGCGGCTCGAGGAGCGCGAGGCGGTCCGACGCGTCTGGGAACGCGACCACACCCTGTGGCAGGACGATCCCGCGGAGGTCGCCGACCGGCTGGGCTGGCTCGACAGTCCCCGCGAGATGCGCGACGGCTTCGACCGGCTCGCCGCCTTCGCGGCGCAGGTCGCTGACGACGGTTTCACCGACGTGGTCCTGAGCGGCATGGGCGGTTCCAGCCTCTTCCCGCAGGTGGTGGCGCGGACCTTCCCCACCGGCGAGGGCTCCCCCCGGCTCCACGTCCTCGACTCCACCGACCCGGCGGCCGTACGCCGCGCCGGCGAGGTCGCGCCGATCGAGCAGATCCTGTTCGTCGTGTCGTCCAAGTCGGGGACGACCATGGAGACCCGCAGCCACCTGGCCCACTTCTGGGAGGCCACCGGCGAGCGCGGTGACCAGTTCGTGGCGATCACCGACGCGGGGACGCAACTGGCTGAGCTGGCCCGCGACCGGGGCTTCCGCCAGGTGTTCGAGAACCGCCCGGACATCGGCGGTCGTTTCTCAGCGCTGTCGTACTTCGGCCTCGTCCCTGCCGCGCTGGCCGGGGTGGACGTCGAGGAGCTACTGGACCGCGCCATCGAGGCCAGCGACGCCTGCGGACCTCACGTTCCGGCCAGCGACAACCCCGGCGCGTGGCTCGGCGCGGTGCTGGGGTCGGCCGCCCGGGCGGGGCGCGACAAGCTGACGCTGCTCCTGCCAGAGGGTCTGTCGGCGTTCGCGGACTGGGTTGAGCAGCTGATCGCGGAATCGACCGGGAAGTACGACACGGGGATTGTGCCGGTGGTCGGCGAGCCGTACGGACGTCCCGAGGTGTACGGCGACGACCGGATGTTCATCGTGAACGCCGCCACAGAGGCGGCCGAGGAGCTGGCCGCGGCGGGACAGCCGGTCGTGGACTTCCACCCGAGCGAACCGTTGGACCTGGGAGCCGAAGCCTTCCGGTGGGAGCTGGCCACGTCCCTGGCCGGCACGGTGCTGGGCATCAACCCCTTCGACCAGCCCGACGTCGACGCCGCCAAGCGTGCCGCGGCCGAGTTGCTGAACTCCGAGCCGGTCGAGCGGCCCGAGGAGCCCCTGGAGCCACTCCTGGAGCAGGTCCGTCCCGGCGACTACCTGGCGATCCTCGCCTACGTCGACCCGGCGTCAGCGCTGGTGGAGCAACTGCAGAAGGTGCGTGTGGCGCTGCGAGACCGCCTGCGAGTGGCCACGAGCCTCGGCATCGGACCGCGGTACCTGCACTCGACCGGGCAGCTGCACAAGGGCGGCCCGTCCAGTGGGGTCTTCGTGCAGGTCGTGGTCGAACCCGACGACGACCTGGCGGTGCCGGGTGAGTCGCACACGTTCGGCACGCTGATGCGCGCCCAGGCAGCCGGGGACCTCGATGTCCTGGACCGACGGGGTCGCCGAGCGCGGCGGGTCGCGCTCGAGGAGCTGCTCGACGTCGACACCTGACCGGCAGTCCCCCCCGACGCGGGGTCGGTGTCCGCCTGGCCGTGCTGGCGGTGGCGGTCATCGCGTCGTGGCGTACATCTGTTATGAGACAGTCGGAACACGGGGTCGGAACACGGGGATCGACGTGCGCTTCGTGGCAGCGGTGGCCAGCGCCGTGGTCGTTGTCGGTGCCGGGGCGCTGCAGGCCCGGTCCGACCCGCCGCGTGCCGTCGAGATCGAGTGCGGCGGGTACGACGCGGACGGCCGCCTGGTGTCCGCCGAGGCCGCCGCGATCGAGGAGGTACCGGTCGACCCGGACGGGACCATCCACATCCCACCGATCTGTGGCGGGTACAGCGAAGACAGGGTCTTCATCGGCGACGTCTAGCCAGGCGACCGCGAGACGCGGTGGGGTCACCGACGCCAGCCCTGACGGCCCCAGCCCTGACGGCCGTTGAGAGACCCCGGCGATCCACCTGGCCGCGTGGGCGCGGACGGTTTCGAACCGCCGACCTCTCGGGTGTAAACCGAGCGCTCTCCCAGACTGAGCTACGCGCCCAGTCGATGATGCTACGGCCACACTCGCTTGGAGGCAGCATGACGGACACAGTCGGTGACTGGGTGGAACTGGTCCACACCCGTTACCCGCCGGAACACGCCGCCGACTGGGACGAGGTCGGTCTGCAGGTCGGCGACCGCGGCTGGCCGGTGGACCGGGTCCTGGTGAGTCTCGACGTGACCTCGGCCGTGGTGGCGGAGGCGGCAGCTGGCCCACCGACGCTGGTGGTGGCCCACCATCCGCTGCTGTTCCGCCCGCTACGGCGCCTCACTCCCGACACCGCCAGCGGCCGTGTGGCGCTGGCGGCAGCCCGCGCCGCTGTCGCGGTGCTGGCCGCCCACACCAACCTCGACGTCGCCGAGGATGGGTCGGGGACGTCCGATCCGGTGATGCGGTGCCTCGACATCGCCGACCCCGATCCGCTCACCCACCAGCCGGCAGCCGGCGGCGAGATGAAGCTCGTCACGTTCGTCCCAGCCCCGCACGTCGGTCGCGTCCTCGATGCACTGGCCGGGGTGGGCGCGGGGGTCATCGGCGACTACGAGCGCTGCTCGTTCCGTGTGCGGGGCACCGGCACCTTCCGGCCCCGAACGGGCGCCGACCCGCACGTCGGCGCGGTCGGGGAGGACAACGAGGTGGTCGAGGACCGGCTCGAGATCGTCGTCCCGGCGGGGCGCATCGCCCCAGCCGTGGACGCGCTGCTGCACACGCACCCCTACGAGGAGGTCGCCTACGACCTGTATCCGCTCGCCCGCGGAACGCGCGCGTCGTTCGGTCGGGTGGGCGACCTGTCACGTCCGGCTGCGTTGCGGGAGGTGGCGGCCCGCATCCGTGACCGGCTACCGGCACCGCACCTGCGTTACGCCGGAGACCCCGACCGCACCATCCGGCGGGTCGCGGCTGTCGGCGGCTCCGGACAGGAGTTCGTGACCGACGCGCTCTGCGCCGGAGCTGACGTCTTGGTCACCGGCGACCTCAAGCACCACGGCGTCCTCGACGCCCTCGAGTCGGGCCTGGCCATGATCGACGCCGGCCACCATGCCACCGAACACGCCGCGATCGGGCCCTGGCTGCAGCGCCTAGAGGCGGACGCACACCGGCGGGGCCTGCGCGCCGACCTGGTAGCGTCCCGCACGTCGACGGTGCCCTGGGCGGGCGACGCAGCCGTGCCCTGACCTGATCGCCTGACCTGATCACCTGACCTGATCCACGGAAGCGACGCACGTGCCCGACGAGCTCCGCCCCCCCGCCGTGGAAGGGTTGCTCCGCCTCCAGGACGCCGAGATCACGATCCGGCAGCTCGAACGGCGGCTCGAGGACCTCCCCGAGCAGGCCGACCTCGACGTCGTCCGACACGAGGCGGCTGCGCTCAAGGCCGAACAGGATGCGCACCGCGTCGACCGGGATCTGCTGGACTCCCAGATCCGGCGGCTCGAAGGGGAGTTGTCCGTCCTGCAGCAGCGGCGTGATGCCGAGCGGTCACGCCTGTACGGCGGGGGGATCGCCAACCCCCGCGAGCTCCAGGCGCTGCGCGCCGACCTCGACCACGTCACCGGCCGCATCGAGCACCTCGAGGACGAGCTGCTGGACGTGATGGAGAGGCGGGAGGCGTTGACCGGCACGATCGACGAGCTCGAAGAACGTCGCCAGGCGCTGGCTCCGCGCGCGGAGGAGCTGACCAAGGCGCGCGACGAGGCAGCCAAGGACGTCCTCGCGGAGTTGGCCGAGGCCAGGGTGAGACGTGACGCCGAACGCGGTGCCGTCCCCGACGATCTGATGCGCCGCTACGAGGCCTCCAAGTCCCGCCACGGTGAGGTCGGTGTGGGACGGCTGGAGGGGACCATGTGCAGCGCATGCCGACTGGAGCTCACCCCGTTGGAGATCAGCGAGCTGCGCAGCGGTCCACCGGTCGGGACGTGTCCGCAGTGCCAACGGCTGCTGGTCGCCATCGATTGACCGTTCAACGGCTGGATGTTGCCTGTCGGATGTCGCGCAGCTGTCCCTCCACCCAGGCGTACACGTCGTTGTCGTGGACGCGGGCTGCCATGCGCTCGAGGCGTTCGCGGCGGTCGTCGGGGTCGAGTTCCAGCGCCTCTTCGATCCGTGCCGACAGGCCCTCTACGTCGAACGGGTTGCACGCCACGGCCTCCGGGAGGTCGTCCGCCGCGCCCGTGAACTCGCTGAGCACCAGCGCGCCGAACCCCTCGCCGGCTGCCTGGCACACCACGAACTCCTTGGCGATCAGGTTCATGCCGTCCTTCAACGGGGTGACCAGGGCCACGTTCGCCAGGCGGTAGTACGCCACCAGGCGTTGTTGGGGCACGCCCCGGTGCACGTAGTAGACGGGGATGTCGCCTCCGGGATCGGTGAACCGTCCGTTGATGCGACCGACCTCCTGTTCGACGTCGGCGCGCAGCTCGCGGTACTCCTGCACGTTCTCGCGGCTGGGGACCGCGATCTGCACGAACGCGAGCTTCCCACGTAGGTCGTTGCGGCGCTCCAGCAGCAGCTCGATGGCCTTCAGGCGCGCGTGGATGCCCTTTGTGTAGTCGAGGCGGTCGACCCCCAGGACCACCGTCCGACCCGCGAACTGCTCGCGGAGGCTGGCGAGTTCGCTCTGCGCGTCGTCGTTCGTGGCCATCGACGCGAACGCCGCCGCGTCGATCGAGACGGGGTGCCCCCCGGTCGACACCCGTCGCCCCTCGGGGAGGACCACCTCGTGGTTCTCGACCCCGATCTTGTGCGGAAGCAGGCGGTCGACCGCGCCGAGGAAGTTGTCGCGGAAGCGGTCGGTGTGGAACGCGACGAGGTCGGCACCGAGCAGCCCCTCGAGGATCTCCTCCCGCCACGGCAGTCGGGCGAACAGCTCCGGAGGCGGGAACGGGATGTGCAGGAAGAACCCGATCGGGTTGTCGGGACGGCGTTCGCGCAGCAGCCGCGGCAGCAACGTCAGGTGGTAGTCGTGCACCCACAACAGCGGCTCACGGTCACCGTCGAATCCAACCTGCTCCGAAGCCTCGGCGAAGATGTGGTTGACCTCCCGGTAGGTCTCCCACAACCCGCGCTCGAACACCGGCTGCTTGACGAGGTCGTGGAACAGGGGCCACAGCGTGCGGTTGGCGAAGCCGTAGTAGTAGCCCTGCAGTTGCGCGTGCGACAGGCTGATCGGGATCAGGTCGATGTCCACGCCGTCCAAGTGGCGAGGCACGTCGTCGGCGCCGCCGTTCCACCCCATCCAGGCACCGTCCTGATTCTCCATGATTGGGAGCAGTGCGGTGACCAGGCCGCCGGTGCTCGGCTTCCAGCTGCCCTGCTGTTTCTTCACCGGCAGCCGGTTGGCGATGGCGACGAGCGGACGATCGATCAGCTGCTGCGGGTCGGAGTTGCGGGCGCACACGGCGTCGCCTCCTCATGCGGGTGGCCAACCCTAGTGGTTGCCGGTCGGGCCGTTCCCCGGAGCGGCGGCCGTCAGGGAAGCGGGTCGAGGTTGGCGTCGATGTGGGCCTGGAACGCCTCGCGGGTCGCCTCGGTGACGGGGCCTGGGGCGGGGAACTCCGCGTCGCCGACGGCGTGAACCGGGACGACGGGGCGCGTGGCCGACAGCACGAACACCTCCTGCGCGGTCAGCAGGTCGTCGAGCGGATACGTCCCCACACGGACGTCGATGACCTGGCGGAGCTCCGCGAGCGTGATCGAATCGAGGATCGGGAGCTGGCGTGGATCGGGCGAGTGGATCCGGTCGTCACCGACCCACGCGACCGCGGCCGTGGGGACCTCCAGGACCGTCCCGCCGGAGACGATCAGCGCATCGTCGGCGTGCTGGCGTTGGGCTTCCCGTGTGGCGTAGGTGTTGACCGCGTACGACAGCGTCTTCACACCGCTCAGGGGCGTCCGCCACGGCAGTTCCATCGGTTGCAGCGCGAAGCTCCTGGGCCAGCTCGGCTGGTACACCAGGCCGCGGACGGTCCCACCGCGGGTCACGATCAGCCTCACGGCGCCGTCACGCTCACCCCAGGCGGCCAGCAGGTCGGTGACGACCTGCCGCAGGTTCGGCAGACGGATGCCCACAGCCTTCGCCGAGCGCCGCATCCGCGCGAGGTGCCCTTCCAGGGCATGGGTCCGTCCGCGCCGGACCAGGATCGCCTCGAAGACGGCGTCGCCACGCAGGAAGCCGTCGTCGAGGAGGGGGACGGTCGCCTCGCTGGCGGGCAGGACTCGCCCGTCCGCCCACGCGATCGGGCGTGCCTGACGGGTGCCTTCGGTCCGAGCCACGACCACCATCCTCGCAGACGCTCCGGTGGCCTGGCACCCGCCGTCGCGCTCGCACGCGTGGGATGGTCCCAGGCCAACTCCGCGTTACACACGGTGCGACAGGGACGTCCCCGCCCCCGGTGACGTACCCTGCCGGCGATGCGGGAGGAGCGGCCAGGCGACCGCGGCGCCGATAACGGCGTCGAGGAAAGTCCGGACTCCACAGGGCAGGATGCTGGGTAACTCCCAGGCGCGGTGACGCGTGGAAAGCGCAACAGAGAGCAGACCGCCTCCGCCACGCGGAGGTAAGGGTGAAACGGTGGTGTAAGAGACCACCAGCGTCCCAGGTGACTGGGACGGCTAGGCAAGCCCCATCCGGAGCAAGGCCAAGCAGGGACAGGGTGGCCCGCCCGCGACGTCCCAGGTAGGCCGCTAGAGGCGTCGGGTAACCGGCGTCCCAGAGAGATGGTCGCCACCCGCCGGTTGCAACCACGGCGGGGACAGGATCCGGCTTACCGGCCACTCCTCCCGCATCCCACCGACAGGAGTGAGCCGTGTCAGACCTGGCGTTCGCCCCTGCGCTCGAGCAGGCACGGCTCGTCCGCGACCGTGAGGTGTCGTCGCGGGAGCTGGTGGAGCTGTACCTGCGTCGGATCGAGGCGCACGACCACGGCCTGAACAGCTACGTGCGGGTGCTGGCCGACCAGGCGCGGCAACTCGCTGCAGCCAAGGACCAACAGACCACCCGGGGTGGTTCCTTGCCGCCCTTCCACGGCGTTCCTGTCTCGATCAAGGAGATGAACCTGCTGGCAGGATCGCCGGCCACGATGGGGTCGCGAGCGCTGGCTGACCTGATCGCGCCGACCGACGACGAGGTCGTCGCACGACTCCGGCGTGCGGGCATGGTGCCCCTGGGCAAGACCAACGTGCCGGAACTGGGGACCGTGCCCTACACCGAACCGGTGCTGTTCGGGGCGGCCCGTAACCCGTGGAACCGCGGGCACACGCCCGGGGGCTCGTCAGGCGGGGCGGCGGCCGCGTTGGCGGCGGGGTTGTGTCCTGCGGCGCAGGGTTCGGACGGTGGCGGGTCCCTGCGGATCCCCGCTTCCAACACGGGAGTGGTCGGGCTCAAGCCAACCCGCGACCGGGTCAGCAACGCCCCGCTGTTCGGCGACATCGGCTTCGGGTTCGTCGCCCACGGCATGCTCACCCGCACGGTCGCCGACGGGGCGGCGTTCCTGGACGTTCTCGCCGGCTACGTCCCCGGCGACCCGGGGATGCTCCCCCCACCTGCGCGGCCGTTCCGAGACGAGGTCGGACGCGACCCCGGGCGCGTTCGGATCGGCGTGTTCCGTCAAGGGCCAGACGGGCCCTACGCCCCGCAGGTCCGCGACGCCCTAGACGACGTTTGCACGTGCCTCGAGCAGCTGGGCCACGAGGTCGTTGAGAGCGACGGCACCGTCCCCGATCATGTCACGACAGCGTTCGAGGAGACGTGGGCTGCGCTGGTCGCCAGCCAACCGTTGCAGCGGGACATGTTCGAACCGATCAACCAGTGGCTCGCCGAGTGGGGCGATCGGCTCACCGGCGGAGAGGTCCTGGCCAACCAGTTCCATCTGCAGCTGTTCTGCCGGGGCTTCCAGGCTCGCTTCCACGACGAGTTCGGCCAGCTGGTGTTCCCGGTGGTGACCCGCCTTCCGCTGCGGGTCGGGGAGCTCTCCGACTTGGAGCCACCTGAGACGTGGGCCGCGGTCAAGGACTACGTCGGCGTCACCCCTCTGATCAACGCCACCGGCCAGCCCGCGGTGTCGCTCCCGCTGCACCGCGACGCCGCCACGGGACTGCCGATCGGCATGCAGCTGGTCGGCCGCTTCGCCGACGAGGCCAGCGTGCTGCGCCTGGCTGGCCAGCTCGAGGCCGCCCGGCCGTGGCACGACGATCGCCCACCCGGGGTCGCCTGAGCGGCGCTGCGTACGCGTCGCCACCACGGGGGACGCGCTACTCGACCGGGGCGGCCTCGGGTGTGCCGCCGTGCGGGTTGACCCACACGGTCTTGACGTTGCAGAACTCCTGCGCTCCCAGCCAGCCGAGTTCCCGGCCGTAGCCGGAGTCCTTCATCCCGCCGAACGGGAGTCGCGGATCGGACGACACGACGTCGTTGACGAACACGACGCCGGACTCGATGTGGGCGGCGAGTCGTTCCCCGCGGTCGACGTCGCGGGTCCAGATGGATGCGCCGAGCCCGTACCGTGACGAGTTCGCCAGCGCCACGGCCGCCTCCTCGTGTTCGGCGTCCATCACGGCAGCGAGCGGACCGAAGGTCTCCTCCGTGCACGCAGGTGCTTCGGCGTTCGAGTCGCGGATGATCGTTGGCTGGTAGAAGAACCCCGGCCGGTCGAGTGGCTCCCCGCCGATCAGCAGCGACCCGCCGTCGTGGTGGGCGAGGGTCCGCTGCACCTGGTCGTGCAGCGTGTCACGCAGGTCGTCGCGAGCCAGGGGCCCGACGTCGGTGCCCTCGTCCATCGGGTCGCCGACCGCCATCGCCTCGACCTCCGCGCGGAAGCGCTCCAGGAAGTCCTCGTAGACGTCGCGGAGCACGATGAACCGCTTCGCGGCGATGCAGCTCTGTCCCGAGTTCTGCAGGCGAGCCTTCGCCGCGGAGCGGGCGGTCTGGTCGAGGTCGGCGTCGGCGAGGACGATGAACGGATCCGACCCGCCGAGCTCCAGCACGGTCTTGCGCAGGTGCTGTCCGGCGGTCGAGGCGACGGCGCGCCCCGCCCGGTCGCTGCCGGTGAGGGTCACCCCGCGGATGCGGACGTCGCCCATCATCTCGGCGAGCTCGTCGTGGTCGACCAGCAGCGCCTCGAAGCCCCCGTCGGACAGCCCCGAATGGTGGAAGATCTCCTCGATCGCCAGCGCACATCCGGTGGTGTTCCGCGAGTGGCTGAGCAGGGCCACGTTCCCAGCGGCGAGGCTCGGCACGGCGAAGCGGAACACCTGCCAGAAGGGGAAGTTCCACGGCATGATCGCCAGGACCGGCCCGATCGGGTCGTACCGCACGTACGAGCTGTGCGCGTCGGTGTGGACGGTCCGGGGCGCCAGGTAGCCGCCCGCCGCGTCCACGTAATGGCGGCACAGCCACACGCACTTGTCGATCTCGGCACGGGACTGGGCGATCGGCTTGCCCATCTCACGGGTGATGAGCTCGGCGTACTGATCGCGGCGCTCGTCCAGCCGGTCGGCGGCCCGGGCGAGGACCTTCACACGGTCGTCGACGGTGGTGGGCCGCCACTCCTCGATCCAGAACGTCCAGGCGCGGGCCAGCTTCCAGGCGACCGCGTCGTCATCGTGGGTCTGGTACGTCTCGAGTTGTTCGCCGGTCGCTGGGTTGATCGTCGTGATCACCGCTGCACCCTCCATCGTGTCCCCACGTCCATCCAACGGCGTGGCGGCGTGGCCCTCAACCGTGGCCGGTGGGCTTCCGGACGTGCGCGGCCGTGGGTCGAGGCAGTTGCCGCACCACCAGCTGTCGGGCACGGTAGGCGTCGCAACCAGCCCGCGGAGCCAACGTGGCCGTCGATCCGTTCCTCGCTGCCTGCCGCGGCGAGCACCACGACCGGGTCCCGGTGTGGTTCATGCGTCAGGCGGGCCGCTCGCTCCCCGAGTACCGCCGCATCCGCGAACGCCATGCGATGCACGAGGTGATCGCCACGCCGGAACTCGCGGTCGAGGTCACCCTGCAGCCGGTGCGCCGCTACGACGTGGATGCCGCCATCCTCTTCTCCGACATCATCACGCCACTGCAGGCCATCGGTGTGGGCATCGAGCTCCGTGAGGGGGTCGGCCCGGTGATCCGAGAGCCGTTCCGCCGCCCAGCGGACCTCGACCGGCTGCGGCCCCTGGAACCCGAGGAGGACATCGCCTACGTGCTCGAGACCGTCCGGACGCTGGCCTCCGAGCTGGACGTGCCGCTGATCGGTTTCGCCGGCGCCCCGTTCACCCTGGCCAGCTACCTGATCGAAGGCGGCCCTTCGAAGAACCACGCGACCACCAAGGCACTGATGCTCGGCGACCCGGCAACCTGGCACGCGCTGGTCGCACGGCTCGCGGACATCAGCTTGGCGTCGTTGCGGGCGCAGGTCGCGGCGGGAGCCCAGGCGATCCAGCTGTTCGACTCCTGGGCCGGGGCACTGACCCCGCACGACTACGCGGAATCGGTCCTGCCCGTCACCCGCCGTGTCCTGGAAGGCCTGTCCGACCTGGCCGTGCCCCGCATCCACTTCGGGGTCGCAACCGGCGAGCTCCTGGTGCTCCTCGCCGAGGCAGGCGCCGACGTCGTCGGCGTCGACTGGCGGGTCCCCCTCGACGCCGCCCGGGCTCGCCTGGCCGGCCGCACGGTCGGCGTCCAGGGCAACCTCGACCCGGCCGTGTGCCTTGCGCCGTGGCACGTCGTGGAGCCCCGCACCCGCGACGTGCTGCGCCGTGCCGGCGGCTCTCCCCGCCACATCTTCAACCTGGGTCACGGAGTGCTCCCCGACACCGACCCCGCAACGCTGGGACGGGTCGCCGACCTCGTCCACAACGAGGGCATGGTGCGCCCGACGGCGGACGCCGACGCGGTCGGAAGCGGAGGCGGGGTCGGCTCGCTCGCCGACCTCGGACGAGGTGGCCGTGCCCGCTGATCACCGCGTCGCCGTGATCGGAGGCGGCATCACGGGCCTGACGGCGGCGTGGACGTTGTGCACCGCTCCCAACCCCCCCAAGGTCACCCTGCTGGAGGCGGGACCGCGGCTGGGTGGGAAGCTGCACACCGAGCACATCGACGGCGTGACGGTCGAACTCGGCGCCGACGCGTTCGTGGGACACGCCGAGCCGGTGGAACTCGTACGCGAGGTCGGGTTGGGGGGCGAGCTCGTCACTCCCGACACGCGGAAGGTGTGGATCCGGTTTGGCGGCCGGGTGCACCCTCTGCCCGCTGGGCTCGTCCTGGGCGTCCCCACACGGCTCCTGCCGCTGGCTCGCTCGTCGCTGATCAGCCGCGGCGGCGCGGCCCGGGCGGCGCTGGACCTGATCCTGCCGCGCCAACGCGACGTGGAGGAACGCTCGATCGGTGCGCTGATCAGGTACCGGTTCGGTCGCGAGGTGCTCGAGCGTCTCGTCGAGCCGTTCATCGCGGGCGTGTACGCCGGCGACGTCGACCAGCTCGAGCTCGCAGCAGCCACCCCGGACCTGGCGGAGGCTGCGCGAACCGCGCGGAGCCTGATGCGAGCGCTGGGCCGGGCTCGGGAAGCCTCCGGCGGCCCGACGTTCCTCAGCGTGGCGGGCGGGTTGCGCCGGCTGGTCGAGGCGCTGGCCGCAGCACCCGGGCTCGATGTGCGCCTCGAGTGCGTCGTGCGGCGCCTGGAACCGTCCGGTGACGGGTACGTCCTCGAGCGGCCCGGCGGCTGGGATCACGCCGACGCGGTGATCGTCGCGGTGCCCGCCCCGGCCGCGGCTGCGCTGCTCCGGAACGCCGCACCGGACGCGGCCGCCGAGCTGGACGCCATCCCCTACGCCTCCGTGGCCACCATCACGCTGGTGTACCCGCCCGGGGTCGCTCAGCTGGCGGGCAGCGGTGTGCTCGTCCCCCGGGTCGAGGGAGGGCTGATCAAGGCCGCCACCTGGGTCAGCCAGAAGTGGGCGGGACGCGTCGACGACGGCCGCACCGTGATCCGCGCGTCGGTTGGGCGGCACGGCGAGGACGCGGCACTGCAGCTCGACGACGACACGCTCGTGTTGGCGGTGCACCGCGAGCTGCGCGACCTGGCGGGATCGGCGGCCTCGCCGGTCGCCTGGCGGGTGACACGTTGGGGGTTGGGCCTGCCGCAGTACGTGATCGGCCACGGCGAGCGCGTGGCGGGGGTGCGGGCCGCGACACGGCAGCTGCCGGGTGTGGAGCTGGCGGGTGCCGCGTACGAGGGGGTGGGCATCGCCGCGTGCGTGCGGCAGGGGCGCCGCGCTGCCGCACGAGTGCTCGGCGGGCGCTGATGCGGGGCGTCGCGGCCGTCCGAACGGTCCCAGCCGGCCGCGACCGCCTCCTGGCCGTCCGCCCATACTCGCAGCGGTGGATCGTCGTGCCTCTCTGCATGGAGGGAGGTGACCATGCGCGTCGACATCGTGATCCCGGCGTACAACGAGGAGGAGCGCATCGACGGGACGCTCGAGCAGTACCGGAGCAGGCTCGACCACGCTGACTTCCGCTTCCTCGTGGCGCTCGACGGCTGCACCGATGCGACGGCCGACGCCGTGGCCCGTCACCGCGACCGGGACGCACGTGTCGTGCTGCTCGACCTGCCGAAGATGGGGAAAGGTGGTGTCATCCGGGAGGGGTTCCGCTACTGCGACGGTGCGTTCGTGGGCTTCGTGGACGCCGACGCCGCGACCCCCCCCGAGGAGTTCCTGCGTCTCCTCGACGCGGCCGCACGTGACGCCGACGGCGCGATCTGCTCGCGCTGGCACCCGGCATCGGTCGTCCCCGGGCGCCGTTCGCTCAAGCGGACGATCGCCAGCGCCGCCTTCGCCGCGTTCATCCGGGTGGTGTTCCGCCTGCCCTACACCGACACCCAGTGTGGAGCCAAGGTGTTCCGCCACGAGGTCGTCGAGCGCGTCCTGCCGTTGCTGTCCATGCGCGGGTTCGAGTTCGACGTCGAGTTCCTGCACGTGGCGCGTGGGCTGGGTTTCAAGATCGTCGAGGTCCCCAGCATCTGGATCGACCGCAGCGGCTCGCGCGTGGACGTGGCGGCGGACGCCCGGCGGATGCTCGGGTCGGCGATGCTGGCATGGGCGGCGCAGCGCGTGCAACCGGGCAGCCCCCGTCTGGAGAGGCGGACCCGGTGACTGCGACTCGCACGGCGCTCCTGGTCGGGGCGTTCGGCACCGGCGACGTCGAGGACGACATGCTGATCGACGCGTTCGCCGCTGCCCTGCCTGGCTGGCGGCTGTTGGTCACCGCGTACCGTCGCAGCCGCGTGCGCTGCGACCACGACCCGGCTTTCGTCGTCTCATCCGACCGGCGCGCGATCGACCGGGCGCTCCGTGACGCGGATGCGGCGATCTTCACCGGGGATCACGTCTTCGCGGGCACCCCGCCCTACGCCTGGTTGGGCCGCATCCACCGTGCGGCGTTGCTGGCGATGGCCGCCCGCGGTCGCCGCACGCACCTCGCCATCGTCGGTACCCGGGTCTCCGCCATCGAACACCGTCTGGAACGGCTCGCCGCACGCACCCTCGTCCGCGTCACCGAGCTGCTGATCGTCAACGACGAGACCTCGGCGTACATCGTGGCGACCGCCGGCGCCACCCCTCCGTTCCGGGTCGGGACGGACCCGGCTTGGTTCCTGATGGACCGCGTCTCGCCGCGCGATCGCCGTGGCGACACGTTGGTCGTGGCTGTGGACGAGCGTGTCGCCGGTCCCGACCTCGATGTTCGCCTGGCGAGCGCTCTCGGTCGCTGCTGACCGGCCGGTGGCGCTGCAGCCGTGGGGGACCGGACCGGGCCGGTTCGACGATCGGCCGCTGGCGGAGGCCATCGCCGAGCGGCTCGACGGCCGTGCCGAGGTCCTGCCTGCACCCTCCGGACTCCGCGCCGCCGGCGACACCTACCGCGACGCCCACGCGCTGATCTCGCTGCGGCCCAGGGCCACGATCGCCGCGGCCGCCGCAGGGGTCCCGGTCCTCGCCTTGGTCGACAGCGACCGCCACGCCGCGGTCGCCAACGGCCTCGGCCAACCGGTGGTCCGCACGGAGGCTCCCGCCGGGGAGGCGGACCGCCGTGGCGCAGGTGCTCACGCACGAACCTGCCGACCGCGACAACGTCCGTGCCCACATCGACCGTGCACGTGAGGCGGTGCGTCTGTTGCACCTGGTGCTCAGCGGCGGCGAGACGCTCTCAACCGAGATCTCCCGACTCGAGCTCAGGCCGGCGCCGTGGCGACGCTGACGCGCGGGCCCCTGATCGGCGCCGGCGCTTGGCTGCGCCGCCGCGTGTCGGTCGACGCTGGCGTCGCGATCGTGGCGGGGCTGACGCTACTGGCGCTGGGACTCCGCCTGCTGATCATCCGTGGTCTGTGGGTCGACGAAGCCATCACCGCTCAGCAGGCGCAGATGCCGTTCGGGCAGATGATCGTCGACATCCGCTACGGCGACGTGCACCCGCCGCTGCACCACGTGACCGTGTGGGCGACCGTGCAACTGCTGGGTGCAAGTGAGTGGACCGTGCGGCTCCCGTCGATCGTGTTCGGCACGCTCCTGGTTCCCATGCTGTACCTCCTCGGCCGTGACCTGTACACGCGCCGGACCGGGGTGGTCGCGGCAGCGTTCGGTGCGTTCGCCCCGGTCGTGGTGTGGTACTCGCAGGAGGCGCGGATGTACGCGCTGGTGATGCTGCTGAGCGCCACGGCGGTCGTGGCGCAGTACGGGGCGATCCGTCGCGTTCGCTGGTGGACGTGGGTGCTGTACACCGCGGCGACCATCGGCCTGCTTTGGACGCACTACGTCGCCGGCCTCCAGGTCGCTGTGCAGCAGCTGGCGTTCCTGGTGGTGGCGGTGCGCCGACGCCGCCGGGGCCAACCCACCGCCCGGCTGCTGGGCGCCTGGCTGGGTTCTCTCGCCGTGATCGTGGCATCGCTGCTTCCGCTGCTCCCGATCGTTGAGGACCAGGTCCGCTCGTTCATCACCGGGCGGGGGGACGTCGAGGCCGCGCCCGGAACGGCAGGTGCGGGGCTGACCGATGTGGCCGGTGCCGAGGGAGGACCGTCCGTCTACGGCATCGTGGTGAACCTGATCTGGACGTTCCTCGGCTACCACTCCGACCAGGTCGTCAAGCTGCTGGGTGCGCTGTGGCCGTTGGGGATGCTCTTCGCCTTGTTCCTGCTCGGTCGAGGCCCGTGGCGTCCCCCGACCCTGCTGCTCCTGGCGGCCGCGCTGGGGCCGATGCTCGGGCTGCTGGTGGCCAGCTACTTCGTGTCCGCGCCCACCGCCGGTGGGGAGTCGCTGTTCGAGGTGCGTTACTTCTCCAGTGCGGTGCCGCCGCTGCTCGCCCTCGGGGCTCGGGTGGTGACCAGCATCTCCGACCATCGGCGGGTCATCACCGTCGTCACCACTGTGGTGGTCGCCACGATGCTGACTGGGCTCGCCGACCAGCAGCTCAACAGCGCCAACCCGCGGCTGTTCGACTTCCGCGGGGCGCTGCAGGACCTGCGCGCGGAAGCGGCGCCGGAGGACGTCGTGATCTACGCCCCCGATTACCTCGAGCACCTCGTCGCCTTCTACGCACCTGACCTCGACGCCGAACCGATGAACGTCGACAACCTGCCGGAGTTGAACGGCGATCGCAGCGTCCACGTGCTGGCCAGCTTCCTCGACGTGCCCGCCACCGCCGCGCGGGTCGGAACGGCACTGGTCAAGCTCGACCGCGAAGGCCGGTTGGTGGACCACGAGGAGCAGGAGCGCGTCGAGATGTGGGAGTTCCGGTGAGCCTCGAGCCGATCGCGGCGGTTGCCCGGTCCGGTGACCTGCGCCTGCGAGAGCCGACCTGGGACCCTCGAGGTCCCGGTGTCGCGCACCGGATGCGGCTGATCGGGATGGCGCACAGCGTGGCGGCGCTGTGGTACTTCGGTTGGCTCCTGCAGCCGGCGCGCGTCGGCCACCCGGTGTTGTACGCCCTGCCGATGGCGGCGGAGTTGTTCAACCTGCTCCAGGCGGCCGGTTTCTGGTGGACGGTCGCGCACGAACGTGTCCGCGATGGCAAGAGGTCACCTGGCAAGCCCCCTGTGGACGTGTTCATCCCCGTCTACGACGAGCCGGTGCAGGTGGTCGAACCGACCGTCGCCGCCGCAGCCCGTCTGCGTGGCGCCGAGGTGCGTGTGGCGTTGTTGGATGACGGCGTCCGCGACGAGGTGCGCGCCGTCGCCGAGCGACACGGTGTGCGCTACATCGCCCGGGAGGAGTCGACCGGCGCGAAGGCCGGGAACATCAACCACGCCCTGCCGCTGACCTCGGCGCCGTACGTCCTGGTCCTCGACTGTGACCACGTCCCCTCGCCCCGCTTCCTCGAACGGACCCTGGGCCACTTCGCCGACCCGCATCTGGGGTTCGTCCAGACCCCGCAGTACTACGCCAACGCGGCACGCGGGGGGGTCGCGGCGGCGGCGTGGGGTCAGCAGGCCCTGTTCTTCGGCGCCATCGCCCGCGGCAAGGATGGGATGGGCGCGATGTTCTGCTGCGGGACCAACGTGCTGTACCGCCGCGCCGCTCTCGACCACGTCGGCGGCTTCCCGGAGGAGTCCGTCACCGAGGACTTCGAGCTGTCGATACGGTTGCACGAGCGTGGCTGGAACAGCGCGTACGTCCCCGAGGTCCTCGCCAACGGGCTGGGCCCCGAGGACATGGCCGCCTACGTCGGTCAGCAGGATCGGTGGGCGCGCGGATGTCTGGCGGCTTTCACCGTCGCGCTCCGGGCCAAGCTGCCGTGGCGGTTGAAGCTGCAGTACGTGCTGTCGTCGATGTTCTTCTTCACCGGATGGACGTTCCTGCTGTACATGCTGTTCCCCGTGATCCGCATCATGACGGGCGCGCAGCCGATCGGTGGCGCGTCAGCGGACCTCTTCATCCTGCACTTCGCTCCCTACTTCGGGATCGCGCTTGGCGGTCGGCGCGGCCGGTGCCGGCGTGTACACCTTCGGCGCGTTCTCGCTGATGGTCGCCAACTTCTCGGTCCACGTGCGTGCGTTGCTGGCCAACCTCCTGAGGCGCCCGTCGGGGTTCACCGTGACACCCAAGGAGGGGGAGGCCGGCCCACATCCTCGAGCCGTGTGGCCTGCACTGGCGCTGATCGCTGTCCTCACCGGCGCGTCGGTGTACGGCCTCATCGTGGATCGCAGCCCCGCGACGTTCAACAACGTCGCGTTCGCTGCCCTGCACCTGGCCGTCCTGACCCGTGGCGTTCTCGCGGCGTTGCGACCGCCGCGGCCGGCGCTCGAGACGACCGTCCCCGCTGACTTCGTCTCCGGTGAGGCGGTCGTCGGCGAGGCACGATGAGCCGGGCACGCATCGCGACGGCGGCCGCTGCTGTGCTGGTCGTCGTCGTCGGCGTCGCGATCGTGGTGGTGCGGATGGCCCCGGACGGGCTCGAGTCAGCCCAACCGTTGGAGCCCGCAGAGGCCCGGCGGCTCGCGGAGGAGGCCGCCCGCCGCTTCTTCACCGACTACGTCACCGACGACGGGCGGGTGGTGCGCCACGACCAGGGCGGCGACACCGTCAGCGAGGGCCAGGCCTACGCGATGCTCCTGGCGGTCGCGCTCGACGACGCCGACCGCTTCGCGTCGGTCTGGGACTGGACCCGCGCGAACCTGCAGCGCGACGACGGGCTGCTGTCGTTCCGCTGGGACGGCGGGGCGGTCGTCGGCGAGGACCCCGCCAGCGACGCCGACCTGGACGCAGCTCGCGCGTTGGTCCTCGCCGCTGACCGCTTCGGCGAGTCGCGGTACCGCGACGACGCCCGCCGTCTGGCCGAGGCCATCGTGGCGCACGAGACGGTCTCGGTCGCAGGGGCGACCGTCCTGGTGCCCGGACCGTGGGCGACCGGCGCGCCACCGTGGTGGATGAACGTGAGCTACCTCGACCCGCGCGGGTTCGCGACGTTGGCAGCTGCGGTCGGCGACCCCGTGTGGGAGGGCATGCGCAGCTCGACCTACCGGTTGGTGGATCAGGCCACCGGCGATCAGCGGCCGTCACTGCCGGCGAACTGGTCGCGGCTCGACGCGTCCGTCCAGCTGCGACCGTCAGGGCCGCCCGACGATCCCCAGGCCGACCCCGTCTACGGCTTCGAAGCGGTCCGGGTGCCGATCCGCCTCGGCGCCGACTGCGAGCAGCGCGGGCGTCTCCTGGCGGGGCGGATGTGGCCGTTCCTGCGTGATCAGGTCGGTGACCGCCTCGCGCCCGAGTACCGGCTCGACGGGACCCCGGCCGCCGAAGGCAGGCATCCGGTCGCGTTCGTGGCCGCCGCAGGGGCCGCATCCGGCGCCGGTGAGCGGGACGGCGCTGCGTGGCTGCTCGAACGCGCCGAGGCGGTGCAAGGCGACCAGCCCAGCTACTACGGAGGCGCGTGGATCGCGCTGGGACGGGTGCTTCTCACGACCGACCTGCTAGACGAGTGCTGAACGGGCAGCGCACAGGCGGTGTCGCGATCATCCCCGGCCGGTCTCGGCCACCTCTGCGCGGCGTTCGGCGATCAGCCGCCCCATCTCCCGCCGGCTCAGCTCGCTGGCCCCCAGGCGCACCGCTCGCGTCCGCTGCTGCGGTGTCAGGTCGTAGTGCCACGTGACCGGGTCGTCCTGGAACCAGCTGCGACGCACGCCGAGCTGTTGCGCGAAGGCGTGCAGCTCCTGACGGCTGTCAGCCGTCAGGTGACACCACTCGGTGCCCACGCGACGCAGCCGCGCCCCGACGCGCGTCCCGTAGTCGCGCACGTCGTCCACGTACACCGTCACGCCGATCCGTTCCGTCGCCGTTGGGATCCGACTCGCTCAGCCAGCGACCTCCGGGCCGGCAGCCTCGATCGTGATGCGCAGCAGGACCCGCCGCTGCTCGCGCATGGCTTGGCGGTACTCGTCCCAGTCGTCGTGCTCACCGCGGACGCGGCGGTAGTAGTCGACCAGCAGCTCGAGCGCATCCGGCAACCGAACGATGTCGGTGGTCCCGTCGATGCGGACCCACGGCCCGTAGAACCGCTCGGTGAAGACGCACAGCGACACCCGCGGGTCGCGCTCCAGGTTCGTTTCCTTCACGGCCGTCTCGCGTGTCGAGACGATCGCTCGCCCGTCCCCGTCGACGCCGACCACGACCGGTGAGAGCTGCGGAGAGCCGTCTCGTCGGTAGGTGTGCATGACCGCTCGGTGGTGTTCCCGGACGAACGCGAGCGCCTCGTCGATGTCCACCGGTCCAGGCTCCTTGAGCGGGCGGGCCACGCCCACCACTCAAGCAGCCAGTCGCGTCCGCGGGACTGTCAGCCAGGCGAGCAGACAGTGCGGGGCCGGTCGCACGAGGCGGCTGCAGCGCCCGCTCACCCAGCCACGCCCGGCGATCGGTGCGCGATGGTGACGTGGAGGTGGCGGTCTGCTTCGATGCGGACCATGGAGCCACTGAGCGACGCACAGATCGACGATGCCCTCTCCGACCTCCCCGGCTGGGAGTACGACGGCGAAGCCATCAGCAAGACCTACGGGCTGGCGTCGTTCCGCGAGGCGATCGACTTCGTCAACGACATCGCCGACCTCGCCGAGGAGGCGAACC
>JALYHG010000130.1 GCA_030776725.1 Actinomycetota bacterium | reverse complement strand
GGTCGCGTCCCGCAAGTTGGTGTGGAAGACCACGTTGTCATCGCGGGTGTGACCGCTCAAGCGGTCGCGGTCTGTAGTTCTGGGAGGGCCTCCTTGTCGGTGTCAACGTCGATGACGGTGATGAGGGCTTCGTGGATGGTGGACTGGTTCATGTAGCGCCGTCCGACCTGCCACTCGTCGTGCTGTTCGGCCAGCACCGCACCGACGAGGCGGATCACCGAGCCGCGGTCGGGGAAGATGCCCACGACGTCGGTGCGGCGGCGGATTTCACGGTTGAGGCGTTCCTGGGGATTGTTGCTCCACGTGCGCTTCCAGGTGTCTTTGGGGTAGGAGGTGTAGGCCAGTACGTCGGTGGCGGCGTCACGCAGCATCGCCGCGGCGTCGGGGTAGGTCTCGTCGAGCTTGTCGATCACCCGGTCGAGCTGGTCCCACGCGTCGGTGGGACGTTGCTGGGCGAAAATCGTGCGCACCAGCGAGCCGACCATCGCCTGGTCGTGTCGGGGGATGCGGTCGAGCAGGTTGGCGGTGAAGTGGGTGCGACACCGTTGCCACTGCGCGCCGTCGAGCACCGCGGCGATTGCGTCTTTGAGCCCGCCGTGCGCGTCGGAGGTGACCAGCTGAACCCCGTGCAGCCCGCGGGCCACCAGATCACGCAGGAACGCCGTCCAGCCCGCTCCGGTCTCCGAGCTGCCCAGCTGCAACCCGACGATCTCGCGGCGTCCGTCGGCGTTGACCGCGGTGGCGATCAGCGCGCAAGTGTCACGATGCGCCCACCCTCGCGGATCTTCAGACTGAGCGCGTCAACCCACATGAACGGATACGGCCCGGCATCCAGCGGCCGCGTGCGCCAGGCGTCCACGATCTCGTCGAGGTCCTTGCAGATGCGCGACACCTGCGAGGACGAGATGCCCTCCACGCCCATCGCACGAGCAACGTCATCGACCCGGCGGGTCGACACCCCCTCGACGTAGGCCTGCATCACCACGCTGGCCAGCGCCTTCTCCGCCCGCCGACGCGGCTCGAGCAGCCACTGGGGGTAGTAGCTGCCCTGGCGCAGTTTCGGGATCCGAAGCGCCACCGTGCCCCCCCGGGTGTCCCACCGCCGATCGCGGTAGCCGTTTCGGTGCGTGGCACGCTGATCGGGGTTGCGCTCGCCGTAGCCGGCGCCGATCTGAGCGGTGACGTCCGCGTCCATCAGCGCTTGGGCCAGCACACGGATCCCTTCGCGCAGGAAGTCGATGTCCGCCTGGTCGTCGTCGACCTTGCGAACGAGCTCCAGTAGGTCAAACTGGTTGATGGCCACCGTGTTCTCCTCGCTGTTCGACACTTCGAGGATGACGCGGTGGTCTTCCTTCTTGCAGCCTCACGCTCCGTGAACACGGACGGTGTCACGCGCACCATCACCACGGCACGCTGAACGGCTACTTATCACACCACTTCCCGGGACACTATTCGGCCAGGCGCTCCAGAATCCGACGATTCTCATCGAGGTGTCGCTGGAGTCGCTCCTGGAACTCGGGGTCCTTACGTCGCTTCTCAAGTGCGTCCGAGATGGCCTCGCGAACGATCTGCGAGACGGGGACGCCTTCAACCTGGGCCACCGCCTCGAGTTCAGCGTGCTGGTCGGCGTCCTGGCGGATCGTGGTGACTCGGCGGTCTGGCATGGTCCCTCCTGATGGGTTGGACACCAAGCAGCATATCGAAACGATGTCTCGCGTACCACCATCACGCCTACAGCTTGATGTATGCTATATTCTCGCCTACGTGGAGAGGAGGTGAGGCCGATGGCCGACCGCCGTGCAGGCAAGGTTCCGCACGTCCCCGAGCAGGGAGGGGGCAAGCAGCCCCGAAGCCGCAATAAGACCGGGCAGTGGCGGAAGAAGCGCTCCGACGCGGGCAAGCCCCGCAAGAAGCGGTGACCCTGGACACGGCTGGAACGCCTTCGGTGCGCGACCGAGGGCGTTCCAGCCAAGAGCCTGGCTGAGACGGGTTCGCGCCCCGGCGCGCCGCTTGCTAAGGCCCGATTCACCGACAAACGGCAGGAGCACGCGAAATAGGACGTCACAGGGCCGTGCTCCTTTGGCGTCCGACGGATCCGGAGAACCGTCATGGCGAAGACGTACGCGAAGTCCGCGCAGACGGGCGAATCCGCCGTGGCCGCTGTCCACGGCCTTGTGGTCGACGCCGGTCACGTGTGGCATCCGCGAGGGCAGCAGGACTTAGCGCTACGGCAAGCGCAACTACCTCGACCTCACTGCTGTGTTCGCCGACCCACCGACGCTCACCGTCGTGCATGGACGAACCTCACTCGGCCACGTCCACGTCAAGAGCCTGCTCCGCCGCGACGATGACGACCAGGCCACCGTGCTCCTGATCGCGGGCCGGGACTGGACGATCGAGACCGTCGACTGGAAGCGGCGGGTCGTCCACGTACGCCCGACGTCGGGGCGGCGAGGGCGGCCGAGCTGGCTCGGCTCGGGTCCGGGCATCACGCTCGAGCTGGCGCAGGCCACGCGACGATCGTTGGCAGGACACGATCCGATCGGTGTCGAGTACAGCAAGCGAGCGGTCGTCGGTGTGGCGGAGCTTCGCGAGCGCTTCCGCTGGTTGGCCTCAGAACCGTCGACCGACGTGGTTACCGGCTCCGATGGTGTCAGCTGGTGGTGGACGTTCGCCGGGACGGACGCCACCGTCGAGCTGGCCCAGAGGCTCGTGGACCTCGCCCCGGTCACGGTCTCGAGTGGCCTGGCGCTGCGTCTCGCGGACGGCACGTCTGCAGAGCAGGTGCACGAAGCGCTAGACGCGTCGGAGGCTCCCACGGACCCTCCTGCCGAGGTCGGCGAAGCGTGGAAGTTCGCCGACTCACTTCCGTCCAGCCTTCTGGATCAACTCGTCAGTCGACGGCTCCGGGACCCAAGTGCTGTTCGGGACGCCGAGAGTCTGCCCGTACACGAGCATCGGCTACACACACCGTCACCGAAGCCATAGGACTGGATGTAGTCGGCCCGTCCGGCGGCACGCGCTGGTCAGTACTCGATCCTTGAGATCACGTCTCGCAAACGCTGCTCCTTCGCTCTTCGCTCAGGGAGCGGGAGCTCGTCCTCACGGCGGTTGTCGACGAGCCACACCCTGCCGGCTCGCTCGTTCACTGCGGTGCGGACTGACCAACCGAGGAGCCGTTCCAGCGTGCCGGCCTGCGGCGCGCCAAGAGTCTACGTCGACCGTCAAGGTGGAGATGTCTGCGACAGCGTGACCGTCACGCTGGAGATGGTCAGCCAGCTCCTCTGCCAGTCGTTCGACACGACGCTGCCTCAGCTCATCGCACTGTCGAGCCATCGCTGTCCCGCCCGTCGCCTTGTCCTACGAGCGTAAGCGAAAGGGCGTCCGCGTACCGGTGAGGTGAAATTGCAACGGCGCGTGATGGGTCGGCTGCGTTGAGCGAGATTTCATCTCACCCGGGTGGGACCGCCCAGAGCCCAGATCCAGTTATGCCATGGCGGTGACCCCGGCGGTGCCATCGTCATCGTCGTCATCGTCCGGCTGGGACAGGTCTGGAAGCAGGTTCCCGAAGGCATTCGCCGCCTCGCGCTGCATGCCGGGCACGACGTGCGCGTGCGTATCCAGCGTGAACGCCACCGAGTGGTGACCGAGACGCTCCGAGACAACCTTGACGTTGATGCCCTGGCGCAGCAGCAGGGTGGCGTGCGTGTGCCTGAGATCATGCATTCGGATCGAGGGCACGCCCGCATCCTCGCTGAGGAGGCGGAACCGCTCACTCATCCAGTCCGGGTTCAGCCAGACCCCGTCATCGCGGGTGAAGACCAGACCGTTGTCCGTCCAGTACTTGCCCGCTGGTCGACGGTCGTGTCCCTGTTGCGCTCGACGCTGCTGAAGCGCGGCGACCGTGCTGCGGTCGAGATCGATCGTTCGGATGCTGTAGCGGCTCTTGGGTTCCTCGATCCGTGGGTTGCCGTCGATACAGAGCAGGCTCTGGCGGACGGCGAGACGTCCGGCGTCGAGATCGAGGTCGCGCCACGGCAGACCGAGGGCTTCGCCGCGCCGCATGCCGGTCGAGGCGAGGAGTAGCCAGAGCGGGTACTGCTCGTCGTCGCGCACGTGCTGGAGGAACCGACCGAGCTCCTCGGCCGACCAGACCCGGATCGCCCGCCGCCTCGCCGCTGCGGCAGCATGAGCCGGGGGTGGATCCGCCGACTCAGCAGGGTTGCGCTGAACGAAGCCCCAACGCACCGCGTCCGACATGGCCTTGCGCAGTACGACGTGGGTCTCGCGGACCGACTTCAACGACAAGCCACCGGTCCGATCGACGCGGCCGTTCTCGAGTTAGGTCGGCGTACAGCCGGTTCAGGTGGGTCGGGTTGACCTCCTGGAGCCGGACGCCCCCGATGCGAGGCGCGATGCGGGTCTCGACGATCCGTCGGTAGCCGACCCACGTGGTGCGCCGCAGCTTCGGCGGCTTGACCGCCGCCAGCCACTGGTCGCGCAGTACTCGGTCAGGGTCATCGTGGTCGGCTCGAGGTAGCTGCCGGCCGCCAGCGCGGTCATCAGCTCCTGGAGCGCGACCTTCGCTTCCGCCTCGCTCTCGAAGCCGGTGCGTCGCTGCTGGCGACGCTTGCCATCACCGTCCTTGCCGACGTCGACGATGTATCCCCAGGACCAACTCGTCGAGCCGCAGCTCGCGCACTTCCTGTACTTCACCACGCGGTTGCAGACCGTGCAGCGCTTGAACGTGCTCCCCTTCATGATGCTCTCCTTCGGGTGTGCGCTCAGCGCATGAAGTGGGGTTCCGGCTGGGCCGGAACAGCGGTGTCGTGTGACACCCACCCGAGAAGGGGGGCCGAGTTGGACCACGCTGCGTGATCGAACCCGGCGAGCTACCTGTGGATAACGCGATCGCGTTCGACCCGTCGGAACGGGTCGCTCGTGTCTCGGTCACGTCTCTCGTGACTGCGTTGTGACCGCGTGACCACCCGGGGACGGACCCCCGGAAACGCGAAACCCCCGATATCGAGGAGATATCAGGGGTTCCGAGTGGTAGCGGGGGCAGGATTTGAACCTGCGACCTCCGGGTTATGAGCCCGGCGAGCTGACCGAACTGCTCCACCCCGCGTCGCGGCGACGACGGTACCCCCGCCCCGAGAACGCGGCAAACGCCCGCGCCCACGGACGGCTGCGCTGATGACTCAGCCGATCAGCCCGCCGGGCGACGGGACCTGCGCGTCGCCTGCCGACGCCACCCGCCCCGCCGAACCCCCCGCCGAGCACCCGCCCCGCGAACCCCCCGCCCAGCCCGAGCCCCCGCCGAAC